>CAYSMP010000046.1:0-23969 GCA_964432215.1 uncultured Sangeribacter sp. | reverse complement strand
TTTTAATCTTTTTTAGTTATAATTGATATTCGTAAATTAGTTTAAACAACTTCAAGTGCAAAATAACATTAAAAAAGGGGCGTTCTTTCTCCGGGAACGCCCCTTTGCCATTTTCAAAGGTAATAAAGAGCTCCTAATCTCGTTAATTTAATGAAGTTGTTTAAACTTATTTTTTTATTAAGATTTCGTCAAGTTTTCGAGCGGATTTTTCTTCATGAAGAGGGAGCAATGCGGGCATTGTGACCGATGAATGAAGGGAAATACGCCGAAAAGATGGCGGAAGATTAATAAAAAGAATCTTTTCTTTCATAATATTTGGGTTGATTTGTATTCGTAAATAAGTTTAAACAACTTCAAAAATAACAACATACGCTTTATAGACAGATATGACTAACAAACGAAAACTTGTGATGGCTACTAACAACGCAGGCAAACTGCGCGAGGCTCGTGCCATCGCGGGCGACCGACTTGAAATAATGAGCCTTGAAGACATAGGCTTCCACGACGATATTGAGGAGACTGCCGACACTCTTGAAGGCAATGCCCTCATTAAGGTGCGCGCTATCAAAGACGCTACCGGACTCGACTGCTTCGCCGACGATACCGGCCTTTTGGTCGATGCACTCGATGGCGCTCCCGGGGTGCATACTGCGCGCTACGCCGGGGAAGAATGCAATCCCGATAAAAATATTGAGCTTATGCTTCGCAATTTGGAAGGTGTGGCCGACCGCCGCGCCCGATTCCGTACGTGCGTAGCCGTTTCCCTCGACGGTGAAGAGCATCTGTTTGAAGGTGAGGTGGCAGGATCCATCGCTACAGAAAGAAGCGGTTCGCATGGCTTCGGCTATGATCCCATCTTCGTTCCTGAAGAGACCGGCGTATGCTTCGCCGAAATGACCGACGAGGCCAAAAACGCCATCTCCCATCGCGGACGCGCTATATCAGCCATGATGAAATGGCTGTCGACTCTATGCTTAACCCTTCTGATGGCATTCGGAGCCAAAGCAGCATCTTCCGACTGGAGACTCTTCAATACGTTTGATGAGAAAATTGAGCATATATTCGACACCCCGTCGAAGACGTATTATTTTGTTCATGCTCAGCTCTATGACCAATATAATACCGATAATAATGAGAAACTGTTGTTTCTTTTTGCCCTTGAGAAAGAAGGTGATGAGATCAGAGCCTACAACACCCACAATCATCTGAGCCAGACCCTCATAAAGAAGGCTAACTACAATGCCCGTAAAAATTATCTGCTCATCGTATATCACGACAATACGATCGACCTGCTTTACGACGACGGGACTGTACGTACAATACCCGCTCTCAAAAACTTCAATTCCGGTATTTCAAAGGATGTGCGGTCTATTTCATTCGACCCTGACCTTAACCGTGCTTATCTGGCTACAGACTTTGGATATATGATCATCGACGATGAGAAATACGAGGTGGCCGCCAGTGGCATATATAACGAGCCAATCGACAAAATTATCCGGGTTGCCGACAAGGTTGTGATCCTTCGCAACAACAAGCTCTACGCAGACAATGTCGACTCCCATCATCTTGCCATCTCTGATTTCAAGGAAGTCGGATGGGGCGGAGATGGAAATGCAGGCGAGCTGCTACCGCTGACATCCGATCGATGCATCATCTCCAGATCGGTCAACGGCCAGAATACATACTACATTGTAAACTTCGATGCCGATAAAGATGCCCCTTCCTTCAACAGTATTGGCAATCTTGACAATTCTTTCATATCGGAAAATAAAGATGGCCTCCTTATAGCCCGTTATGGCTACGTATTCCAACTCGCCAGGGATGCCGAGAAACCGGAATACGTGAAAAGACCGGAAGAAGAATTCAATATGAACTGCGGAAGCTGGGACTTCAAAAACTTCTTTGCCGGTCGTCCACGCAAAGGATTCTATTCTATGAGATATGACGGCGACGACTCCTGGACTATTACAAGGGAGGCTTCTCGTCCTAATGCCCCGGCCGTATTCCGAAGCAACAATCTCAAATATTCTTCCAAGCATGGAATGCTCGTCAATACACACGGCATCAACAATAATTTCACCTCCCGCAATGCCAAGAATCCTATTTTGCTGTCGGGTGTAAGGGATCAGGAGTGGACGATGTACGGTCTTCCTTATCATGACCCCGACACTGAGACGCGCCTTATCAATCCATGTGGCATAGCCCAGGATCCTGATGATCCGGATATCTTCTATTTCGGCTCTGTCCACAATGGCTTGATCCGCTACAACATCACTGACATGTCGTCGCTGCTGCATATGACAAAGACCAATGACTCTCCTGATTATCCAGGCCACGTATCCCTGCAGGCTCCATATGCAGACTGGGGAAACACTTTTATGGTGACCAGTCCTGCATTTGACAGCCGTGGCAATCTCGTGCTGGCTCACGTCAACACCGAGATCAAAGGTGGATATGTCCCGGAAATCTGGATATGGACTGCTGAAGATAGGCGTGCGAGCGTGTCTCCGGAGACCTTTAGGCCTTTTACCAGACTCAAAGTTGAGGGTTTTGTGCCGAGTATTTCAAATATTGTCGTGCCCCTCACTTATAATGACAACCGTGATATGGTAGTCTATTTCCCTATAAATCTCTACGACCGTCCTTTCGTAGTGTATGACCACAATGGGACCCCCAAGGAGAGCTCAGACGATCGTCAGGTGTCGATGGCCGACCTTCAAGACAATGACGGCAGCCTTACCGTACACTTTTTCTATTGTGCCATCGAAGATCCGGCTACCGGTCTGGTATGGGTAGGTACCGACAACGGTGTTTTCACATTTGATCCTAAGGAATCCTTTTCAAATCCTGGAAAGGTGTCAAGGATAAAAGTGAGCCGCAACGACGGCACATCCCTCGCCGACTATCTTCTGTCTGGCACATCCGTCAATGATATTGCAATCGACGGGCAGGGACGCAAATGGTTCTCTCTCTCAGGTGGTGGCCTTGTCTGCACTTCAGCCGACGGCAGGACCATCATTCAGGAAATCGACAACGAAAACTCCATGCTTCCCTCCGACTTGGTCTATGCATCATGCTACAACCCCGACAATAATTCCATGATGATTGCTACATCCGTAGGATTGTGTGAGTACTATCTCAACGGCCAATCAAGCGAGTCTGCAACCTCTGAAGTTAGGGCTTATCCCAATCCGGTGCGCCATGACTACTACGGTTGGGTGACTATCGATGGGCTTGAAGAAGACTGCATAGTCAAGATTGCCGATTCAGCAGGCAACATCGTGCGCGAACTCGGTCCGGCTACCGCCGGAAGAGTGCAGTGGGATGCTTGCGGTATGGACCTCAACCGCGTGCCCAGTGGAGTTTATTTCGTACTCGCATCCTCAGGCCCCGGGGAAGGCTCCTACAGCGAAGCCACCAAAATCCTCGTCATAAACCGCTAACCTACCTCTCTCCCCTCCTCACAACCCAACAACCTCACAACCCAACAACCCAACAACTCCACCCATGGGAAAGAATAAACTGCAGAAATTCTCCGACATGGAGACATTCGGATGCGTGCTTCAGTATCCGAGACATATACTGATCGAAACCGGATTCCCATTCAAAGGGAAATGGAACAACGAGGTTTTTTCTCGCAGCAATCCTATCACTCTTGAGCTTGGATGCGGCAAAGGGGAATACACCGTAGGGCTTGCCGAGGCAAACCCTGGCCGCAACTATGTCGGGGTCGACATCAAGGGTGCCCGAATGTGGAAGGGTGCTAAAAGCGTGGAGGAAAAAGGCATGGACAATGCTGCTTTCCTCCGCACCGAAATCGAGCAGATTGAGCAGTTTTTCGCTCCCGGTGAGGTAGATGAGATTTGGATCACTTTCCCTGATCCTCAGATGCAGAAAGCGCGCAAACGACTTACCTCTTCCCGTTTCCTGACAAACTATCGGAAATTCCTCCGTCCAGGAGGTGTGGTCAACCTCAAGACCGACTCACCTTTCCTATACGAATACACCAAGCGGCTCATAGAGCTCAACGGTTTTGATGTGCTCGCTATAACTGACGACATCTATGGCAGCGGCCTCGCCGATCCTGTGACCTCCATAAAGACCTTCTACGAGCAACAATGGCTTTCCCGAGGGAAGACCATCAAGCTCATCTCCTTCCGCATAGGAGAAGGCGACATCAAGGAGCCCGACTGCAGCGACCTCGAAAAAGACGACTATCACAGCGAATTCGGCCGCCACTCCCAACCCGACTGAAAGCCCTCTCTCCCCCACAATCCAGCAAAATCCAAACCAATCCCGAGCTTAATCTCGATTAATCCCGTTTAATCCCGTTTAATCGAGATCAATCCGTCTCCACAACCCCACAACTCAACAACTCCACAACCTCACAACTCCACAACCCCACAACCCCACACCCCCATGACCCTATACCCAAAATTAATCCTCGACGCCCTCACCAACGTCAAATACCCAGGCAACGGAAAGAACATCGTCGAACTCGGCATGGTCGAAGACGACATACGCATTGACGGCAATAAAGTGTCGTTTTCACTTATCTTCGACCGTCCTACCGACCCCTTCATCAAGTCCGTCGTCCGCGCAGCCGAAGCCACTCTTCCCGTCTTCGCCGACCCTGACATCGATGTCAAAGGACGCATCGCCGTCAAATACCGCCAGACAGAAGCTCCCAAACCGGAGACACCTCTCCCGGGAGTAAAAAACATTATCGGCATAAGCTCAGGCAAGGGAGGAGTCGGTAAATCTACCGTCTCAGCCAACCTCGCCATAGCTTTGGCTGCCAAAGGCTATAAGGTAGGACTTCTTGATGCCGATATCTTCGGCCCCTCCATGCCTAAGATGTTCGGAGTGGAAGATGAAAAACTCTATATGGTCACTCAAGAAGGAAAAGACTGGATAGACCCGATAGAAAAATATGGAGTGAAGATGCTCAGCATCGGCTTCGTTGTCGATAAAAACAGCCCGGTCCTATGGCGCGGTGGTATGGCCTCCAATGCTCTAAAGCAGCTCATCACAGAAGCATGGTGGGGCGACCTTGACTATTTCCTTATCGATATGCCTCCGGGCACAAGCGATATCCACCTCACCCTCGTGCAGACCCTCCCCATCACCGGCGTTATTGTAGTCAGCACACCGCAAGAAGTCGCTCTTGCCGACGCCCGTAAAGGAATAGGAATGTTCCGCAGCGATAAGATCAATGTGCCTATACTCGGTCTTGTAGAGAATATGGCATGGTTCACTCCCGCACCCCATCCCGAAGAGAAATACTACATCTTTGGCAATGGAGGCGCAGCCCGTCTTGCCGGGGAACTCAACGTGCCACTCCTCGCTCAGATTCCTCTGGTAGCCGACATCTGTGAGAAAGCAGACACCGGACGCCCGACAGCGACTGCATGCACCGGCGGAGACCTCTCTGAAAATCCGGAGGCCCGCGCATTCTCCGACCTCGCCGGAAGAGTCGTCGAAGCCTGCGACCGCCGCAACACCACCCTCCCTCCGACTCAACCAGTCCAAACCCACTAATCTTTAATCTTTAATAATCAATCCCGTGTCAACAGCACAAGCAGAAAACACCCGCAAGGTGACTACAAGCCGCCTTACAGAGATGAAGCATCGTGGCGAAAAGATCTCAATGCTGACAGCATATGATTACACTTCGGCCAAACTCGTCGATGAGGCCGGAATGGATGTGATTCTCGTAGGAGACTCCGCCTCCAACGTGATGGCCGGCAACGTCACCACCCTACCTATCACCCTCGACCAGATGATCTATCATGCCAAATCCGTGATGAAGGGCGTCAAACGCGCTCTTGTCGTAGTCGACCTTCCTTTCGGAACTTATCAAGGCAACTCGAAAGAAGCTCTGGCTTCAGCTATCCGCGTGATGAAGGAAAGCCATGCTGAAGCTCTCAAACTCGAAGGTGGCGCAGAAATTGCCGAATCTATCCAGCGCATCCTCTGTGCCGGAATACCCGTGATGGGGCATCTCGGACTGACACCGCAAAGCATCAATAAGTTTGGCACCTACAGCGTTCGCGCAAAGGAAGAAGCAGAAGCCAAGAAACTTATCGAAGACGCAAAACTCCTGGAGGAAATCGGTTGTTTCGCTATCGTGCTCGAAAAGATTCCTGCCAAACTTGCGGAGAAAGTTGCAAAGGAACTCACCATTCCCGTCATCGGCATCGGAGCCGGTGGTGGTGTCGACGGGCAAGTGCTCGTTATGCACGACATGCTCGGCATGACAATGGGCTTCTCACCCCGTTTCCTGCGCCGTTACGCCAATGTAGGCGAAGTCATGACCGATGCCTTCCGCCACTACATCTCCGACGTCAAGAGCGGAGATTTTCCCAACGAAAAGGAACAATATTAATGACCATACGTAAAGCCACCGAAAAAGACGTAGAATATGTCGCCAAGACTGTCCTGACCGCCCTCGACATGGATACATCCGACCTCGAGTGGGTCAAAAAGTCATGTGCCGATCCAAAATCCATGTACTCATGGAATAAAGCCTTGATAGCCGAAGAAGCCGGCAATCCGATCGGCTGTATCATCTCCTATCGAGGTGACGACTATCTCCCGATCCGTGAATACACATGGAGTCACCTCTGGGAAGGTGTCGATCCCGAAGTTATCAGCAAATCCGCTATTGAGACCTACCCGGGCGAATATTACCTCGACTCCCTCTCCATCGAACCCGAATATCGCGGTCACGGACTCGGCAAAAAGCTGATGAAAGCGGCCATGGAGTATGGCTCATCTCTCGGCTACAAGAAATTCGCCCTCCTCGTAGCTGTCGAAAAACCACGCCTACAGGAATATTACGCCTCCTTAGGCTTCAAAGAGGCAGGAGAAGTAAACTTCTTCGGCCACCGCTACCACCGCATGCTTATGCAAAAAGCTCAATAATCAATCTCTCTCCTCAGACGAGCCCCAAAGAAAAGCCCGGATTCCCAACGAATCCGGGCTTTTTATTTTTAAGCGCCTCAGAGAAGTCATCCCCCTCCCGCGGGCGATCCCGCATGTCAAAATCTCCCCCTGCTGGCCAAAAATGTTTAGTAAAAACTAATATCTCTTACTAAGAGATAATTAAATCCGAATACAAAGGTACAATAAAAAATCGGAATTTCCTCATTTTTAGGCAAAAAAGTTTTTCGAAATTTTTACAGACTCCATTTTGGATGACCGATAAAACCCCATTTGTTTAGCAAAATACAAAATTGGCCTATACTTAATACTTGATACTCACATACTTACAAAAGTTAATTATCTCTTAGTAAGAGTTATGTATTCTTTGCTAAACGATGGAAATCCATATAATTGAAAATCAGGAAATTCCGTTTTTACGCCCTCTTAGTCATCTTCACATAGAAGATTATTAAAGCGAGGGAAGAAAGAGTGTATCCAACCCTCAGGTGACCGTTCACCTCAAACCAAACATTTCTTTACTGATAATCAAACACTCCACCCATCCCCCCGTCGAAATCACCGTGTAGTAAGCGCCCTCCCGTCGCGTCCCCATATGGAACGCGGGGTTCCCACCCCGCACCAATATACTTAGGACCCCCATACTGCGAAGCCGATACCGCGCGAAGCGCCAATACTGCGACCCGGATACTTGAAATCCCATACTGCGAAGCCAATACTGCGCGAAGCGCCAATACTTAATACTTAAAAAAAATGTCCCCCATCTCCACCCTCACCACCCAACTCTCCGCCAGCCTAAAACGTCCCGGCAGCCGTACCCTATCCCTCCTCGACCGAGCCCTCTCCTACCTAACACCCTTCGAATCGAAGCAAGCAGCCGTCAACTCTCCCGCCGAACGCACAGACCTATTAGATCTCCTCAACACCCACCGTCTCCTCCTCACCCCCTACCTCGACACCGACCGCATCGAATCCCACCTAAAGCATATGTAATGCCTTCCCCATTATGGAATGCGGGCTTCCCAGCCCGCGACCCCAATTAACAACTCCCCAAGTTGCGAAGCCGTTTCCGCCCGCAACTTCCGTTACGCGTAATTGTCCAGTTGCCTTTTTGGCACTTTGAGCCAGGGGTAATAATTTCGAATAATACATTCAGCCACAAAGCTCTGTCTCAAACAAGTATCTTGTTTACTGCGCTGAGGCGGAAGCCGAAGACATAAGGTAGACAACCTCAATGCCGAGATGGTGGAAAAAGGCTTTCTTTGTGTCTTTGCGAGAGCTATGTGCTCAGTGATGCCCCCACAACCATCGCGAAGCCGTTTCCGCCCGTAACTTCTGTTACGCTTATCTTTCTCCCCTCGATGGTTTGTTCCGTACCAAGGCGCTTGCACCGTATTCTCATCCCAACTTATCATCATTAATCACCAATCATTCATCGTTACACTAAGCGACATGACAGTGCCGGAGATCTTCATATCCACACATATTCGTCTCCGGCCTGTCATCGCTTTCGCTTGCGTTCCAAGACCAACGCCATCATCTGTATAATTCTTTTCTCATTACAATTGACAACTTACTCATATATAGATAATACTTACAAAGCCTTGACAAGCTCAGAGGTCTTTCACATCTACACATATTCACCTCCGTCATGTCAATGCTTTTAGTTGTATTACGCGACCAACAGTCCATCATTACTTTACATTTACAACTATAATCGACAACTCACACTTATGAAAAAGATAACACTCATGCTCAATCTCTTTCTCATAGCAGTTTTCTCGTTGAAAGCTGACAGAAAACTTGATGTGATTCCTATCAGGAAGATAGAGGCTAATCCTATCAACGTAGCCGTATCCCTCACAGAGAGGACAGATTCCGCCACCATTGCTTCCATATGCGAATACTACGGCTACATCAATCAGCCGTCACAAAAAGATTACACAGTCTTCCAGCATCCTAAAGGATCCATCATCCGCTATTCATTCAAAAAGGCTGATGTCACAACTGGAAGTAAATACCCTACAATTGAAGTAAAATGTAAAGGTACTCAAAAGGAAAAGGAAGTAATTCTTAAGAATCTGAATTTTCAGAAGAGCGGTAACTCATACGAAAGACGAGGTATGTCATCTTCAATCCGTTGTATTAGCGGAACACGTGGATTTTTAATTATCCAACAACATCTTATAACAAAGAATTAAAGAAAATATCTTTTTCAATAAAGCGATAAACACAAAATTTATAACTTCAGAAATAATCTGTAAGCGCAATGACAACGCCGGAGGCCTTTCATATTCCACACCTCCACACATATTCATCCTCCGGCCTGTCATCGCTTTCGATACGCTCCAAGTTCAAGGATCCTACAAACTCCCTCAACATCTTCTTACAGCACCAACTTATCACTAACCACTAAACACAGAATTGACAGAGTAAGAAGCTTCATATTCATACACCACACATACTATTCATCAATCTAGTCATCGCTTTTACCTGTAAGCATCCAAAATAACATATTAGAAGGAATAAAAAGAGAGAGGAACTTCGCAGAATATACCAAAACTTTAAGATCTGCTCAGGAACGAAACACTTGCTTCAGTTTGAGCAATACAACAAAAAACTTCAATCGAGCTAATCTGAGAGATACCTTGTTAAGCACACGGCATAAGAAATTCAAATATGAGAAAGAATCCAGCATTTTTACGAGAAGCACAAGGTATCGTATAACCCGTTTAACAAGTGATAACCTACACCTCCAGTGATCATCTACACCCTAATTTCCTTGGGATGACGGACAAAACCGTACTTAAAGATATCATATTGAAGCTATTCGACCAGCACCAGGAGCTCAACGCTATACTTGCCGAGAAAAACAGACTTTCAGCCAGAAAGGAGCTCAGGAGTGCGTCACTATCTGAAAACTAAACACCAATATAGAATCCCATAATCTGGTTAGACATGACATAGTTTCTTGATTGGTAAAGGAATGACAGGGGAACAAGAAATACCATGTTCTTCTTCAGACGATCTCAGAACTGAGTATCTTAGCCCGGTCCTAAAGAAAACAAAGATCAAGGGAATATCACATAAAGGTGGTGAAGAACCCTGGAAAGACTTCTTACATACGCTACTTGTCCCATACCTAGTAAGTATAATATCAAAGCAGAATTTTCTGAAAGACTTTTGTCATAAAATGGTCAAAGAACATATTAATTACTAGAATTTGCTTCACAGGCTCATTCAATGTAGTTAATAATCTATAATATTTAGAATTAGTTTTAATAAAAATTATGAGCACTCGCCAAAAGGCACTTTCCATTAATATATACGTCTTATTAGGACACATATTTACCAAGGAGACAAGAAATATTCCTTTTTTTATCCACACATAATAGCTTTTGGTTTGTCTAGGTATTCTTATTAAAAATCTCTTAATCTCATGATAAATATAAATCAATTCACAAAAGACTTCGTCATTGAGCGGCAAGAGAGTCTTTTCCTTCCAGATATTGAAGCCAACAAGGATAAGATTTCTGAAGAAATAAAAGGAAAGAACGTATTGGTAATAGGAGGGGCAGGATCAATCGGCTCCTCTTTTATTCGTTCCGTCCTGAGATTCGAACCTTCTAAACTCGTGGTCGTAGACCTAAATGAGAATGGACTTGCTGAGCTTACCCGCGATCTTCGTTCGACGGAAGGTCTGAAGGTGCCAGAGACATACATGACATATACCTTGGATTTCGTGGATCCGATTTTCGAACGTATCTTCCGCGAACATGGAGGTTTCGACATTGTAGCCAATTTCTCCGCCCACAAACATGTCAGGAGCGAGAAAGACAAGTATTCAGTCGAAGCTCTTATCAAGAACAATGTGATCAAAGCAAAGAAACTTCTTGATCTCCTTGCTGAGATTCCCCCAAAGCATTTCTTCTGTGTATCTACCGACAAGGCTGCCAACCCCGTAAATGTCATGGGAGCAAGCAAGCGGGTTATGGAAGACCTCATCATGTCTTATATTCCCAACTTCAAGGTTACTACCGCCAGATTCGCCAACGTGGCATTTTCCAATGGCTCGCTTCCCCTTAGCTTTTTCGACAGGGTGATGAAGCAGCAGCCACTTGTAGCTCCTAAGGATGTCCGCCGTTATTTCGTATCCCTTGAAGAAAGCGGACAGATATGTATGCTTGCTTGTGTCCTCGGCAAAAACGGGGAAATATTCTTCCCAAAGCTCGGGGAGGAGAAGATGAAGACCTTCTCATCAATATGCGATGACTTCATCAAGGCCATGGGTTACGAAAAGCACGAGTGCTCATCCGATGAGGAAGCAAAGAGATATGCAGCCAATATGAAGCCTGGTGACAAGACATACCCAGTGGTATATTTCAAAAGTGACACGACTGGAGAAAAAGACTTCGAGGAGTTCTATGTGGAAGGAGAGGCCAAAGACCTTGACCGTTTCTCCTCCCTTGGAGTTATCCTTTCAAAGGAGCACAGGCCCAAGGAGGAAGTGGAAGCATTCATGGACAAAATTGAAAAGGTGTTCGATAGACCGGACTTCACAAAGGCTGAGGTAGTGGAATGCCTCAAGGAATTCCTCCCGAATTTTGAGCATGAGGAGAAAGGCAAGAATCTTGACCAGAAAATGTAAAAAGCCATGTACGAGGATATAGTCAAATTTATTCGTAATCATTATGAAGCTAAGGATGGTGAAACTGTCATGCTTCATGCCCCAACATTTGCCGGCAATGAGAAGAAATACCTAAACGAATGCATCGACACCACATTCGTGTCAAGTGTGGGCCAGTTTGTCGACCGTTTTGAACGGGACATGGAAGCCTTCACAGGGGCAAAGAAAGCGGTGGTATGTGTGAGCGGGACTAACGCCCTCCACATGGCCATGATGCTTGCTGGGGTCGAAAGGGATGATGAAGTTATCACCCAGGCACTGACATTCATTGCCACCTGCAATGCAATCAGCTATATCGGGTCTCATCCGGTATTCATAGATGTAGACATGGATACGATGGGCCTCTCTCCTAAGGCAATGGAGAGATGGCTCGAGGAAAACGCTGAGATACGTGATGATGGACAGTGCTACAACAAAACTACGGGAAGAAGAATAAAGGCATGTGTTCCCATGCATACATTCGGACATCCTGTACATCTTAAGGAGTTAGTGGAAGTATGCAGGAAATGGCACATCGAGCTTGTCGAGGATGCAGCCGAGAGCATCGGCTCATATTATGACGGCAAGCACACCGGAACGTTCGGCAAGGTGGGTGCAATAAGCTTCAACGGCAACAAGACTATAACTACCGGAGGAGGCGGTATGCTTCTGTTCCAGGATGAGGAACTGGGTAAATATGCGAAGCATATCACAACTCAGGCTAAAGTGCCCCACAGATGGGAATTTGTCCACGACCATATAGGCTATAACTACCGAATGCCAAATATCAATGCCGCCCTGGGATGTGCACAGCTTGAGCAGATAAATACATTCCTTGAAAGCAAACGTTCTACAGCCCAGACGTACATCGATTTCTTCAAGGATGAGCCATATGGCATTAAGTTCATGAAGGAGCCCGTTGGTACAAAGTCTAATTATTGGCTTAATGCCATTATGTTACCAGACAAGGAAGCACAGCAGGCATTTCTGGAATATACAAATGATAATGGCGTTATGACCCGTCCAATCTGGGAACTCATGAACCGATTGGTCATGTTCAAGGATGCGCAGCACGACGACCTCAAGAATACAATATATCTGGCAGACAGGATTGTCAATATTCCTTCTTCTGTAAAACTCTAAAAATACATGAAACCCATAGTTCTTGTAGGAGGTGGAGGACACTGCAGGTCAGTGATTGAGGCAGCCGAAAGCGTGGGGCGAGAGATAAGGGGGATAATTGATCTGCCGAGATTTTTTGGAGAGGACTGTCTTGGTTACAGTGTAATCGGGACAGATGCAGATATCCCGTCATACGTAAACGACTGTGAGTTCATAGTGACACTCGGATTTATAACCGACCCGAAGCATAGGATCCAGCTCCATAAGGTGATTGAAGAGGCAGGAGGCAAGTTTGCCACAATTATGGCGTCTTCAGCAAACGTGTCAAGGCATGCCATAGTGGAAGAAGGTTCAGTTGTCCTCCATAATGCGAACATAAATGCAGGAGCATATATCGGGAAGGGATGCATAATAAATTCAGGAGCCAATATCGAGCATGATGCAAAGATCGGAAGTTACTGCCATATATCGACAGGAGCGATGATAAACGGAGACTGTAAAATCGGGGAGGCATCCTTTGTCGGAAGTGGTGCTGTGATTGCCAACGGCATATCTGTCTCAGACAATGTCGTAATAGGTGCCGGTGCCGTCGTCTGCTCCGATATAATGAATAGCGGAACTTATGTCGGGGTCCCTGCGAAAATAAAAAAATGATGGGAAAGACAATCATAATAGCCGAAGCCGGTGTCAATCACAACGGTTCACTGGATTTAGCCAAGAAACTGATAGACAAAGCTGTTGAGGCGAAAGTCGACTATATAAAGTTCCAGACATTCAAGGCCGAGACTCTTGTCAACAAAGCTGCAAGTCAAGCCGCTTACCAGAAAAAGAACCTTGGCAAGGAGGAGAGCCAGCTTGAAATGTTGAGAAAGCTGGAGCTTACATTTGCTGATTTCAAGAGCCTGAATGATTATTGCCACGAAAAGGGAATCAAGTTTCTGTCCACTCCATTTGATTTTGACAGCATTGATTTTCTTGCATCATTGGGGATGGAATATATGAAAGTACCTTCAGGAGAAATCACAAACCTTCCTTATCTCAGAAAAATTGCACGGACAGGTATCCCGGTGATAATGTCAACAGGCATGTGCCGTATTGGTGATATAGAGGCAGCCCTGAACGTGCTTTATATTAACGGGATGTCAATTAATGATGTAACTCTTTTACATTGCAATACTGAATATCCGACCCCGATGGAGGATGTCAATCTAAGGGCTATGGATACCCTTCGTTCTGCATTCGGCACAAAAGTGGGATACAGTGACCATACCAGAGGCATCGAAGTGCCTGTAGCGGCGGTTGCTCTGGGTGCCACTGTAATAGAGAAGCATTTCACACTTGACAAGACATTGCCCGGGCCAGACCACGTAGCATCCCTGGAGCCTCACGAGCTCAAGGCCATGGTTGACTCAATCCGCAACATTGAGCTGGCTATGGGTACTTCTGTAAAGAAAATCTCTGCATCCGAAGAAAAGAACATTGCGGTCGCAAGGAAAAGCATTGTCGCGTCAAGGCTGATTAAGATTGGAGAGTTATTTACCGAGCATAATCTGACAGTGAAGCGACCCGGCAACGGCATCTCCCCTATGAAGTGGGATGAAGTTGTTGGGTTGGCTGCAAAACGTGATTTCGAAGAAGACGAACTTATTGAGATCTGATGGGAGAGAAAAGGAAAATATGCTTTGTCACAGGAACCCGCGCAGAGTACGGAATCCTCAGCCGGTTGATAAAGTCATTGAAAGAAGATGATTCTGTGGAGCTGCAGATTATTGCCACAAACATGCACCTCTCCCCTGAATTCGGGATGACGGTCAAGGAAATAGAGGACGACGGTCTGAAAGTCAACCGAAAAGTTGAGATGCTCCTTTCAAGTGACACTGCTGTCGGGACAGTAAAGTCAATGGGACTGGCATCAATCGGGCTTGCCGACGTATATGCAGAATTGGATCCTGACCTTATCGTTATCCTCGGTGACCGTTACGAGATGCTGGCGGCCGCTTCTGCCGCGTTGATTTTCGGGATCCCGGTCGCTCACTTGCATGGAGGGGAGATTACCGAAGGCGCATACGACGACGCAATCCGGCATGCCATAACGAAGCTATCGTATCTTCATTTTACCTCTACCGATGAATACAGGGACAATGTAGTCCAAATGGGGGAATCCCCTGAAAGGGTTTTCTGGGTAGGTGCATTGGGTGCGGACAACATCGACAGCGGTGAGACAATGCCTCTTGCTGAACTTGAGGACAGTCTCGGATTTGAGTTAGGTGAGGGTTTTCTTCTTGTGACTTTCCATCCGGTCACCAAGGAACCAGGACAGGCAGTGTCTCAGACAAAGGCACTCCTTGACTCCCTTGAAAATGTAATGGACAATCACAAGATCCTTTTCACACTGCCAAATTCCGATACGGACGGGAGAATCATCGTCCGGATGGTCTTGAATTGGGTACAGGCCCATCCAGATAAGGCTTTTGCAATAACATCATTGGGACGCAAGCGGTATTATTCCGCACTCAGGCATTGCATGGCCGTGATAGGAAACTCTTCAAGCGGTCTCTGCGAGGCTCCTTCTTTCAAAAAACCGACTTTGAACATCGGTATCCGTCAGCAAGGGCGTGCCCAAGGAAACACCATAGTCAACTGTGATGCGACATACGAAGCCATCTCAGAAGGACTTTCAAAGGTGCTTTCTGAGGATTTCGTAGAGTTTGTCGCTCATCATGGGGAAAATCCTTATGTAAAGCCGGACACACTCTCTTCAATAAAGAATGTCCTCAAGGATTTTCCTCTCCCCAAACATGCAGTAAAACATTTTTATAAAATTCCGATCAAAGGATGAAGTCTCTTGTTATTATTCCAGCCCGGGGTGGGAGTAAGGGAATACCTCATAAAAACATCAAGGAATTCAATGGCAAGCCTCTCATTTATTATGCCATTGATGTTGCCCGCGAAATTGTAGAGGATTCTGATATATGTGTGACTACAGATGATGCAGATATTATAGGGACAGTGGAGGAGTATGGGCTAAAAGTTCCTTTCAAACGTCCAGATTACCTGGCTACAGATACATGTGGGACCTATGAGGTCCTACTCCATGCCTTAGAACATTATGAAAATACCGGAAGACACTATGATAATATCATCTTGCTTCAATGTACATCACCATTCAGGAATACAAAGCATGTTAGGGATGCATTGACACTGTATGATGATAATTGCGATATGGTCGTTTCTGTCACTGAGGCCAAGGCTAATCCCTATTACAATTGCTTTGAAGAATCAGATGATGGATATCTTAAGGTGTCAAAAGGAAATGGAGAGATTCATAGACGACAGGACTGCCCGAAAGCATGGGAGTATAATGGAGCTATCTACATAATCAATCCAAACTCTCTGAAAAAAGAACAATTATCTAAATTCAAAAAAGTCAGGAAATATGAGATGGATTCACTCCACTCCATAGACCTGGATACACCTCTTGACTGGGAAATAGCAGAATTTATAGCCACTAAAACCATACTTTAATATATGAAGGATAGGTATATAATAATCCAGACTGCTTCTATTATCGATGCATTGAAACGTCTGAATGAGCTGCATTCAGTTTCAATGACCTTATTTGTAATCGATAATGACAACCGGATGGTCGGTACTTTGACTGACGGTGATGTAAGGCGTGCTTTGATCAATGGAATAAGTCCTAATACAAGTGTACAGGACGTAATGCATAAGGAATATAAGTTTATCTCGCACAAAGAGGATCTGGAAAGTTTACGTAATCTGCGAAGGAATGGCATATCCTTGGTACCTGTTATAGATTTCGATAGACACATTGAGGAGATAATAGACCTCACAGAATATAAATCTGCTCTGCCTGTGGACGCGGTGCTTATGGCTGGTGGAAAAGGAGAGCGTCTGAGGCCACTTACTTTAGACACCCCAAAACCTCTTTTGAAAATGGGTGACAAGGCCATTATAGATCGCAATGTTGACCGGTTGATAGATTTTGGAGTTAAGCATATCTACGTAACCGTAAATTACCTTAAGGAAAAACTCATTGACCATTATGCTGTTCAAAAAGATAATGGTATCACGATAGAATGTGTTTCGGAAAAGCAGTTTTTTGGAACGATTGGAGCTTTGAAACTAATCAAGGAATTTCACAATGATGCCATACTTGTTATGAACTCTGATCTCCTTACTGATATAGACTTTGAGGATTTCTATCTTCACTTTATAGAGCATGATGCCATGATGTCGGCCGCGGCAGTTCCCTATACTATCTCAGTTCCTTATGGTATATTCAATCTGGAAGGTAGAAACATCAAAGGAGTGGCAGAAAAACCAGTCTATAATCTCTATGCTAATGCCGGAATATATCTAATCAAGAAGGATGTATTGAATTATATTCCTTCAGATATGGTATTTAATGCCACGGATCTCATAGAAACTCTGGTATTAAACAAGAAGAAAATAATACGTTATCCTTTGACTGGACTTTGGATTGATATAGGTAATCCAGATGAATATAAAAAAGCGCAAGAATTAGTTAAGCATTTGGAATAATGAAATTATGTTAGGATATTTTATAAAATTGACAATAATAATAGCACTCGTTCTAAGAGGGAAGCATAATCAAAAGAAAATAATAGTATCACATACAAATATATAATACATTGACCTTACAAGAATAAAATAGACTTATATGAATCTTAGAAAAGTAATATGACAAAGAATGGGAAACCTCGTAATTTATTTATAGATTTTTTAAAAGGATTGTGCATAATATGCGTAGTTCTAACTCACAATCTACCTCAAAGCACCCAGAAAGCGTTAGTTTTCGTAGCTTGGGGGAGTATGGCGGTTCCATTATTTCTTCTTATACAATCGTATCATGTTTTCCATTCGAATAAATTAAGACAAGAGAACAATATCGATTATCAGTCTATAAAAGATTTCTATAATTTACCCAAATTATGGAAACGTATAGCAAAGCCTTTCATTACAGTTACACTATTCACTGGTATAATATTGGTAATCCTTGGACAGGAACCACTTGAAGTTATAAAAAAAACTATCAGAAATGGAGGTATAGGTCCTGGAAGCTATTATGTTTGGATATATTTTCAATTTTTCTTAATTTTACCTATTTGCTTGAAGATATTTACTAAATGGGGAAAACAATATCTAATATTAATAATATTTATAATTATTAGTCAAGGATTAGAATGGATATGTATGATTATAGACATATCTGAACCTATCTACAGACTCTGTAGTTTTCGATATCTTTTTCTAATATATCTAGGATATCTTTGGACCACAAATAAAATTTCTAAAGAATTAAGTACAAGTCAATTCATTATATCAATAATAAGCCTTGCGATATTATTAGCTTTATATTATTCTACAATGAGTCTTAAACCGCTGCTATTCGACACTCTTTGGCGGCCATTCCATTGGTTATGCTATTTCTATGTAGCATTACTGCTTCCATGGCTACTTTGGAAAGTATATTATTATTTTCCATTTCGTCTCAGAACATTCATTGGAGAAATTGGCAAATGGAGTTATGAAATCTTTCTTTTACAAATGATGGTATTCACACTTTATCCTCATGAATATATATCAATGGATAATGTATATTTAGACACAATAATTTTTATTACCATCTCTATAATCTGTTCTTTTATCCCTATTCTATTATGGAAAAAAGTTAACATTAAGGCCATCGTTCGACAAAGAAAAGATAAAAATTCAGGAAAGGCTTCACAATAGGATATGTAACCTTTCAATAAAATCAAAAGAAGATACCACATAACAAAAAAATGATTCTTATACTATATGAAAAAAAATTATAAATCCATTTGCGTTGTTGATACTGTATACTCACTAATGCTATACCTACTTCTTGGGAAATACGACATTTCTGAAACATACTTTTACTTTTCATCAGGAATTCCTAAAGAGTTACGTAAAAAATTTTGTCATAGTTATTTATTAAAATCAAGTAAATCCAATTATTTTTCAAGATGCTATGTAGCGTTAAGGAATTATCTTGTTTTCAACATTTCTTTTAAATCAAAAAAATTAACCAAGCTAGACGTATATGGCCATGATCATTTAGCATTTAGTAGACTATTCCTATCTAAAGCAGGAGGTAATATATATTTAATAGAAGATGGATATGCTAATTACGATGTTTCTAATTATTCAGAAGATATAAATGATAGCCCAATAAGTATCATAAAACGAAAATTTTTCAGATTTAAACCATACCCAAAGTTTGGATTATCGCCACGTGTAAAAGGAGTTTTTCTGACAGGAGCAAAACCAATTCCTGAAATAATCAAAGATAAGGTATACCTAAAAAAACTTGAAAGTTTATGGCAAAATTTGAACCAATCTAAGCAAACTGAAATATTAAAGGTTTTCGGGGTACCAGATCCTTCATTATTTAAAGAAAAACAATTCTTACTCATAACGCAATGTTTCTCTGAAAATTATAATTATATTTCAGAAAATCAAAAAATAAATTTCTATAAAAAGATTATCGATGGGATTGATATGAAGAACCTGATTATCAAGCCACATCCTCGGGAATATACTGACTATCGAAATTTCTTTCAAAATGCATGTGTGCTGAACAAAGTATTTCCTCTAGAACTAATATTTCTGTCGTGTTCAAATACTTCTATCACGGACGTTTTTTCCGTAGATAGTTCATGTCTTACGATGATATCTAGCCATAACATTAGAGTTCACACATACGATAGAGCTATGATCTATGAAGAAATTTAGATTAAATAAGACCATAATAAACGGGGGATTATTTTCATTATTCTCATTCTCAAGTCAGGGAATTAGCTTCGTTCTTTTGATATTATTAGCAAACTATATTCTTCCCAAAGATTATGGAATATTAAGTTTGTACAATACCTTCGTTATGTTTTTGGGTTATTTTATTGATTTAAGTACAAAAGGATACTTAAGTGTTTCGTATTTTAAGGAATCTAAGGAATCGTTTAGAAAGGATTTTTCAGCAGTAATTGTTATTTCTATATCTATTTTTTCGATTTTATCTGTTATATTTGCCGCATTCGGTAATTATTTTTATCCGCTGCTTGACATACCATATACATTTATCTGGATCGCATTAACTGTAGTATTTTTTGAAGTATTTATAAGTATATGCCAAAACTATCTAAGAATAACCGAAAAAATTTTCGGTTATGGTGCATTGAGTCTTGGATTTGCGGTATTAAATTTTTTTCTATCTCTCTTACTTGTGATAAAATACCACATGAATTGGGAAGGTAGAGCTTATGCACAGTTTTTTTGCGTAATCGTATTTGCTATTATATCAATAGTTTACCTTTCCCAAAATAGGTTGTTCACTCGTTCCTTATCAGAAAAATCAAGATTCAAAAAAATAATTTTTTGGGGAGTACCACTAATTCCTCATCTGGCAGCAATTTGGTTGAGACAAGGTGGTGATCGCTACATTATAAATTATTACTATGATGCATACGAAGTGGGATTATTTAGTTTTGCTATTAATCTTACAAATATCATTATAACAATTGGATCATCATTTAATGCTACAAATTCAGTATCAATTTTCCAAACGTTAGGTTCTTCTTTAGACACAAAGTCAAAGTTATTCAAATTAAAAACACAAACAAAAAATATACTATATATTTATATTATAGCTACAATAATAGTAATTTTATTAGTAACTTTAATCATTCCTACGGTGCTACCAAAATATGCTAATGCTTTACCATATTTTTGGATATTATCGGCTTACGGATTTATTCAGTGTTTATATTTTCTGTATACAAATTATTTGTTCTTTTATAACAAAACTAAATATTTAATGTTTGTAACATTCAGTACCTCCGTGTTACAACTAATACTTTCCCTTATACTTACTCGTTTTAGTATTTTGTACACTTGCTCAATTTATGTGTTAGTACAGCTAATAATCTTAATTTTTGTTTATAAAAAAAGTAGAATTTTACTAAGAAACAATCTTATGTGATAGATAAATTATTCTAAAAAATTAATAAAATTTAATAGTATTATTTACTATTTTAATCAACGTATGGCTGAAGGAAGTTTCTTAGGTGTTTTTTTTGATTCTATTTTATATTTTATTCTCGTTTTGACATTTATTTACAGGCGACGTATAACGAATAATAGAAATGTTATAGTTACAACGATTGCCGTTTTATATTGTCTTTTCCCGCTCTATGGAGATTACTATCATTATAAAGAATTAGTGGAAAAAGCTGATTCTATTATAAATTTAGAATGGAAAATTGAACCTATATACATATGGCTAATTAGTTTTGTAAAGGGGAATTATTTTCTATTCAGAATGATTGTTTGGATAGGAGGATTGTATTTATACAAAGAAACTCTTAATAATTTTAGTTTCCGGAGTTGCGATGCTTTTTCCATTGCTTTATTAATGAGTCTACCATCATTTGCTATCGCACGCGTATATCCTGCAATGATTATTTTTTTATTCGGACTTTCTATCATCTTTAAAAATAAGTACAGTTTATGTTCTATATTATTAGGCATATCCTTTTGTCTGTTATCAATTGTATTCCATAAACAATGTGCTGTGTTAATTCTTGGGTATATTCTATCAATAATATTCAAACCAACCTGGTTAAAAATAAGTCTATTCATTATTGTTTTTTTCTTATTGTTAAAAATTTTTCAGAATTATTTTGATATTTTCTTATATACATTCGAAAGAGGAGACGAAGCTGACGTTACTTCATCAGCAGGAAGTAAAGTAATGACTTATGCAACTCAAGATTATTCATACACGTTCAGTCTAAGTGGCACTTTAAATCTTTTTCTCACTTATTTGCCCGTAATATATGGTGTGATATTTTATTTAAGGCATAATAAAATCTTTGAGCAATTACCTTTCATTATTTCAAGATTGGCCAGATTAATACCAATAATATTTATAATGTCAATAGCCATAGCTTTTGTAGTTAGAGATATTAATTCTCTGTCGTTGAGAATTATGAACATGGCTTACCTTCCTCTTATAATTCTTACAATATATGGGTATCAACATGATTGGCAAAAAAAATTCACAACAAGAATATTGAAATTTACAATAATATTCTATTCATGGACTTTAATATATAATTGCTATTGTAACTTAGTTTGAAAATTTAATTATCAAACTATAACACTTATGAATTTAATTTCTATCATACTTATTTATAAAAAAGAATTGAATAATAATTGAAATGAACTTAAATTTAACATCTTTATGAAACGACAAATATTATTAGTAAGACTACTTTTATGGTTAAAAAACAAGTGTTTATCAAAGAAACGAAGTGATAGGATATTCAAATCGATTTATACTAAAAGTTACCGAATGTTAAATATTATATTAGGTATAGACATACCATATAATGTTAAAATTGGGGAAAATTTTACGATTCATCATCCAATAGGAATAATTATTAATCCAGATACTGTAATTGGTAACAATTGTGAAATTAGACAAAATACTACAATAGGAAACAAAGGATTTAAAGGATCAGATAATAATAGTCCCATTATTGGGAATAATGTTAATATTGGAGCAAACAGTGTAATTATAGGACCCATTACTATTGGTGATAACATTATTATAGGGGCTGGGTCTGTTGTTACAAAAAGTTTTGAAGGAAATTGTATAATAGCTGGTAATCCAGCCAAAATAATCAAAAATATTATATTTTAGTGTACTGCATCATTTCTTGCATTTTGAATATTATACTTTTTATATACCATAGCATTGCTTCTAATAAATTCTTAAATATATATGAAAATACTTCTGGCAACTTCTAAAGCGACTCCTGATGGTGGTGGTATTGCTTCGTATAATCAAGAACTTGTCAACCTGCTTAGTAAGGATAACTGTATAGACCTATTGACTGATTCAGACGAAGCAGATATTCCTGAATATAATACATGTAGTTCGACATTCGGTAAATCGATAAGAGATGAAATATTTTGTAGATCTCTTGTTGAAAAAATTAACATTGGGGATTATGATGTAATAATCAACAGTAGCTCCAAGTTCCTTCCTATCATTGTCCCATTTCTTACTACACCTATAATTTCAGTAAGCCATTTTGTTAATGGCCGACGTGCAATTTATGCTGGTTATAACGCCCCTTATTTAAGTTCAATCATTGCCTTGTCAAATTATGGCAAAGAATACTTAAGAAAGAAATTCCATATCAACGAAAGTTCGAAAATAAAGGTCATATACAATTTTGTAAAAAATGATTCTAACTATCAAAATAAGCAGAAGATTACTCATAAACCTTTGTCAATTGTTTATCCTGGAGGGACATCAATCCAAAAAAGTGTTGACGTAGTGCAACATTTAGTCTACAAACTTATAAAATCAAAACTTGATTTTCGCTTTTTTTGGTTGGGAGGAGTTCGATTGCCAAGTGCCAAAATGTCCATATTTGGTCTTAAGACATCTAAAAGTCTATTTCCATCGGATTCTCGCCTTATAATTACAGATACTTTAAGCCGAGAGGAAGCTATGGAAATTATTGGAAACGCAAATATTTTTTTGTTACCCTCTAGAGGAGAAGGGTGTCCAATGACACTGCTGGAAGCCATGCGAGCAGGATGCATTCCAGTAGTCAGTGATGCTCATCACGGATCCAGAGAAATACTTGAATTATCCGGAACTGGAATAATAACCAAACAAGGTTCGGCTTCCTCTCTTTTCGACGCTATATATGAAATAATAAATAATCATGAACTTCATATATCTGATTACAGCAAAACCACTAGTTATCTCAATACAGAACTTTCTGAAGAGAAATGGGCTGAGAAAATGAATAATGTAATTGCAAAATCCCTAAAGGAATCCAAGGTCGTGATTCCTTTCACAACAAAAGCCTTCAGAAAGTCATATCGACGTTATTCCTTGTTAATTTATCAAGAACGAGTTAAAACAATCTTGACAAGTGCACGTTACCGAATTAAATTTGATTGGCAATATCTTAAAAATAAACTTGGTCTTATATATTGTTGATATTATCACAAATACACATAGCCTACTTTCAATACAAGCCAGTGGAATTCATTAAAAATCAATAAATACTAAATCTCATACAAAAAACATATCTGTACCTGTCCAATCGCGTAATTTGGTAGGCTCAAAAAATTAGCAGTAACTTTG
>CAYSMP010000045.1:0-24053 GCA_964432215.1 uncultured Sangeribacter sp. | reverse complement strand
GCATTTCTGCGGGGGTTCCCTGCTAAAGCGATGCAAAATTACTGCTTTTTTCCGAGTCCACCAAATTTTTCAGCATTTTTTTTCAAAAAAAGTCTTATTTTTTAATTGAGGTCAGATAGTATATGGCATAGCTCCTGAATGAAGAGGGAAAATCAGATATTTTTTTCTTGAAATTTGCGGGAATGACGGAGATTAGTTAATTTTGGAATATGAAAACTATAATAATCGCCGAGGCCGGAGTCAACCACAATGGCGACTTCGAGACCGCAAAGAAAATGATCGTCGCCGCCAAAGAGGCCGGGGCAGACTATGTTAAGTTCCAGACGGCCGTTCCGGAACTCGTAATCTCCATATTCGCTGAGCAAGCTGAATACCAGAAAGAGAACACAGGCATTGTTGAGTCTCAACTTGACATGTGCAGACGTATCCATCTACCCCTTTCAGCCTATAAGGAACTGAGTGACTACTGCAAGGAAGTAGGCATTGGATTTATGTCGACACCATTTGACCTTACATCTATCGACCTACTCTCAGAAATAGGACAGGACTATTTCAAGATACCATCAGGAGAAATAACCAACCTCCCTTATCTGCGAAAGATTGCAGAAAAAGGAATACCAGTGATCCTCTCTACCGGCATGTCGACAATCAAGGAAGTGGAGACCGCTATAAAGATACTCACCGGAGAGCACCATACCACTCCGGCCGGATTCAAGCCCACTCTCACATGCAGCGATATCATAGTGCTCCACTGCAACACTCAATACCCTACTCCTTATAAAGACATCAACCTTCGTGCAATGCAGACCATGGCGGAGGAACTATTTGTGAAAACCGGATTCAGCGACCATTCACTCGGAATCGAAGCTCCGATAGCAGCTGTAGCCATGGGAGCGTGTGTAATTGAAAAGCACTTCACATTATCAAGAGAGATGGCAGGTCCTGACCACAAAGCATCGCTCGAACCAGATGAACTGAAAGCTATGGTGACTTCCATTCGCCACATAGAGGAGGCTCTCGGCGACGGAGTGAAACGTATTACTGATTCAGAAAGGCCCAATATAGAAATTGCCCGCAAGAGCATAGTGGCCATACGGAGTATAAAAAAAGGTGAGATTCTGACGGAGGAGAATATCTATGTGAAGCGACCGGGCAATGGAGTGTCGCCCATGCTCTGGGATCATGTAATAGGAACGGAAGCCGTACGAGACTTCGCCCCCGACGAGCTTATCGAACTATGATTGCCATAGCCACTTCCACGAGAGCTGACTGGGGACTGCTGACCCCACTCATTGCAGAATTTAAAAAGCAGGATATACCGTATACCATCGTTGCATCCAACATGCATCTTATGCCTGAAATGGGAATGACCGTCGATGAGATACGTGGGGCCGGGGAAAAACCGGTGGAGCTTAATACAGCCGGAGCTTCGGTATCAGAAACCCTTGCAAATTCCACAAAAATGCATGGTGAGTGGTTTGCCGCCAACAAGCCGAAAGCAGTAGTCGTCCTCGGCGACCGCTACGAGATGCTTGGGGTAGCCTCCGCTGCCACCATCAATGGTATTCCTATTATACATATAGCCGGGGGCACGGTATCGGAAGGGGCGATGGACAATGCAATACGCAATGCCATCTCCCAGCTCGCTTCGCTGCATCTTACGGAGACAGAGAAATGTGCGTCCAGGTTGGAAAGCATGGGTATAAATAAGGAGAATATCGTAGTGACTGGAGCAATAGGAGTCTGGAATACCCTAAACGTACCCTTGATGAATCGAGAAGAGCTTAAGGCATCGCTTGGACGCACATTGCCGGATAAGTTCTTCGTAGGAACATTGCATGCAGCCACTCTCGACAGCATACCACCGGAGAAGCAAATGGAAGAGTTTCTCGCCGGACTTGATGGTTTTATGGCAGCACGTCCCGGTTATGGAGCAATCCTTACCTACCCCAACAATGATACAGACCCAGCTCCACTTATAGCACAGCTAAGAGAATTCGAATCCAAGCATCCGGAAAGTATAATCGTTGTTCCGTCGCTCGGCATGCGCCGTTATCTCTCAGCTGTAGCTCTCTCTGAAGGGGTCATAGGCAACAGCTCAAGCGGAATAGTAGAAGTAGCATCTTTGGGTGTGCCTACACTTGATGTGGGCAACCGGCAGAATGGTAGAGAAAGAGCTGTAAGTGTGATACATTGCGATGCAACGCGAGGAGCAGTTATGATGAGCCTCTCACTCATCACCACTCCGATGCTAAAGGGAGTAGCGGCAAAAAAGGCCAATCCATATTTTCAGCCAAATACTCCGGCGGTCATGGCTGAAGCAATCAAAGTATTTTTGAAATAACAACTCAAGTTTCTGATTTAATAAATTATTAATTTATACGCTATTAAATCTCACGCATAGGAACAGAGAACTCGCCGGGTGGTCTCACGCGAAGGCGCAAAGGCTCCTCTAAGCTCTTTTGTTTCTGTCGATAGCAAAGAACGCAGAGGCTCGCTCGCTGCGCTCCGCATCGCATGAATGAGGGAGACAATCCGAAGGATAAGGCAAAAGTCAACAATAAAGGACTGATAACTCGTGGAGGTTATCAGTCCTTTTTACTTAAAGATAATAAGTAGCTCACAAAAATTATACGACATAATTAACCATGCAACTGTAAGGGTCTTGATATGATAACAGCAGCTAATCTCGCATTTATCATATCATAAATTTTTGCGAGCTACTTACTCGTTATTGATCATTCATAACACGTCCACCCTGGATCATTACGCGATCACGTTTACAAGAATTATCTGCAGCTTTATTCTGCAATGCTCCATCTGTATGAGATGAAATTTTCTTTTGACAATTTTCTTTTTGGAGTGTTGGAATTGAATAATCTTTAGGCTTCGCAAAAGGCGTAAAGATGTCCTCAATTTTACCATTAACAATTCGTCTGAGCTTGGGCATCTTATGTATAACCTGTTTTTGTGGTGCTTCAGTATTTGATCGTGTAAGGGCCTTATGCTGTTGTGTCTGCTGGTCAAATGCTACAAAGGCTTCATAGTCATATGTCCAACCCTCACCTTCAGAAAGCGCCATTATCCTCTTATAAATGGCTTCTCTTGAAGGAGCATTAAACTCGGAACCATATATCTCACGCATAATACTGTTCTCACTCGGGCGCCAAAGATTGTAAGGGTAGAACCAAGCTCCTTGATAGATTCCAACCTCGTTCTCATAACGGGAATCTTTTAGGAATCGACTCCATGGAACATCCTCGGCTTCATCGGTAGTAGATACATTCATGCCCCACCCTCTATCATGATAATAGCTCTTTATGTATTCTTTGAATCCGTCGAGATCTTCATCACTAATCCGATTATCGGAAGCACCATCATATATATATTCATCCAAGAGTTTTCCAAAGCCGTGACCTCCAGCTTCATGCACTATAACTTCCGATGCGTTTCCTTCCTCTAAATAAGCAATAGCAGCGCCATTTTCTAATAATGAAGCATATCCGCTGACAAAGAATGAATAATTGGGATTATATTGAATCACAGCTACTGTGACATTATCCATGTCTACATCAGGAATCTTGCTTACATATTCCATTACCTTCATATCATCGTTATTGAAAACGTGATCCACCCCCCTATAATCGTTCAAGGATACAGCCTTAACTGCATAGACATTGAACCTATCACGAAGTGATGCATATGGCTCAATAGAAAAGAACTTCTCCATTGCCTCATATACTTGCGATTCAAAAACTCCACCTTCATCCATATCTGTGTCGATGAACATATCTCCAGTAAGCACAAGGTCAATGCCCTTGCCTACCGATGCCTGTTGCAATACCATCACTTCTCCATCGCGAGAGAAATCAGTGGACATATAAGTCTGTGCTGAATAGGTGGGATGCTCAGATGGTTCTCCAAAATATTGACGGCAAATCTCATCTATCTGATCAAGGTAATACCTATCATCCATGCCGCCATCAGCCTCTCTATACCATATTAGCTCACCCTTATCATTAACAAGGCTCATGCTTCCATAAGAACCAATATCGGCTTTATCGAAGCCTTTTGTCCATAGAATCTCTTTCGGTAAGCCATTTTCTTCTTGCTCATGGACGACATAATCTCGATAGTTGTCGTACGGAGTATCCCAATAGCCACCGACAGTCACAACAAGCCCTAAACCTTTATCCTTATAGTCAAGATATTTGTTTACACGTCGATCACTGATTCCGCCAATCATATCCACCGCTCCGCCGTTGAATACCCAGGTAAGCTTGTTTTTCGCCAAAACATTATAAACCTTTGTTGACTGACCATTAACGAAATCTTCAACTTCAGAGTCATCCAAAAAGAGGTTGCTATTTCCCTCAAAATCGAATCCGCCACCAAACCAAACCATCTGTGGGATAATACCCCAACCGACTTCATTCCAACGAGGATTATTTTTTATATTCTGGGGAATAGGACCGTATAATGCGCATTGGGTCAAATCAAGTCCACCATAGCCATTAGTAGAGTCAATATCGTCCATAAGAACTTCAAAGCTTGGAGGTAGAGTTCCTGTAATACCGGTATATTGACCACCTCCAGTAGAGATTGTCACTACATGGTCGTTTATATGCCAATAAAAATTATCCCAAGCATTATTATTGATCCAAAAATCCCATTTCCACAAAGGCTCATCAGAAAACCAGTTTGTTCCTAAATCCTTCATTCCGGTAGAGTCATAAAAATCTTTCAGGGCACTCATGTGTTCCTCCGCAGTATGTCTGAACTTAGCGACCTGTATAATATATCCACTTATATTACATGCTAAATAATCTGTGGTAGGAGTTACTAACAGGGATCTCTTTTCAAATGATTCATTTTCCTTGAATTTGATGACTATATTACCAACCGAATCTGATTCCCAATTAGCCCAATCATACTCGCCTTCAGCCCAAGGGTTTTCCGGATCTGTTAGTTCCAAACGTACATTATCAATCAGCGATTGTATTGTAAAATCATTCGCTTCAGAAGAAACTGCCATGTTAGTCCAGCGATTTTGGAATACTGGTTTTCCAGTAAATTCTACCATGAGGGAATCCCTCCGTTCTCCATCCACAACGTACCACATTTCATTTGACTTACCTTCACGTTTATCTACAAATTCATCCATGGGTATATTAATTCTATGGAGATAGTATCCTTCCGACGAACATGATGCTTGTTCGATAAACTCCTTACCATCTGTCATAAGCAACCTTGGGGAATTTTTCGAATCAGAATATATCAAATTTACCACCTCAAAGCGATCCCCTCCCTCATTAGGAATTTGGCATTTCCCTTTGTGAGGCAGCAATTTGAAGTGTGGCAAGTTGAATTTTATGCTATCAACTTTTGCGGCATCATAACGGATCTCTCCAGTGGTGGTATAGAGTAGATAATCATATTTGTCAGGTTCTCCTTCTACTGATTTTATCCTTATGCTGTCAATTTCGGCATTCAGATATACATCTGCGGTCGCGAGATTATCATGAAAAACATGGATGGCTTGAGAATAGGCAGTTGTAGATAAGCCAATCATTAGAAGGAGTAGATATAAGTATTTTTTCATTTTATGCAGATTTTAAATGACTTATTGCCTATTGTGATGATATAAATCTCAGATGGATAACTTGAAAGAGAGATTTTTGATAACCCTTTGGGTAATTCTCCGGCAACCATTACCTGTCCTTTTAAATTAGTGATGGAATATGAAGTTTTAGATACGGTAGTCTCAACAATTATATCCTTGCCGACTATATTCATTTGCGAACCTTTATCTTCTGAAATAAGATTCACTCCTGATATTTCCGAGATTTCTAACTTATCTTGTTCGGGAAGCCATACAGTGAGTTGATCATTACCAGATTCAATAGTCATTTGTTCATATATTCTCCAGTTGTCGCCTTCATGAAAGGTTATCTTCGGCTCAGATTCCAGTGGGAGATAGACAGTAGAAGCATCATTTTTTAAGAGTACGAGACACTTCTTCGATTCTTGGCTATTTGCTACAAGAAACGAGAAAAAACATACTCCAATAAGTATAATATCTTTCATTCGCATAGAATTATTTTTTAAAATTTACTTTTAGGTCTTAAATGTGATTCCTGATTAAAATTAGATCATAAATGTTGGTTTTATTTTAATATGATATAGACTGTAATATAATTTGCCCCTCCTCGGCTCAATGGAGAAATAAGCAAAAAAGAAAACGTGAGCCCACTATGCCACGTCTTTGTTGATGGTCGTAGGAAACCTTTGATGCAGATGTAACAATAGTGACCCACGCATATGCGCGAGAACCACTATGCTATCTCTTGCATCAGCTTGAAAATTTCCTACGTTTTCAACAAACAAGATAAGCATAACGCTTCTTATTATTTCAATATGTCTTGACAGAAAAATATCTGTCCAATGCAAAGTTAATCATAATATTTGAGATTTATACTATGTTTCCTCAAAATTTTCATTTTTTTATTCTCAAAAAAATTATAGGTGCAAATACATACCAGCAGCCAGACACTCCAACAATAATTATTATGCCTTCAAAGAATTCCTACAAGATTCTAAAAGACGCTTAATGACGCATGCGGAGCATGCTTTGTTACTAAATTGACACGTTGATTAGTCTTAATTTTTAAACTGTCATAAGGTAGTTTTCCCACGGGTGGAATTCGGTGGAACTAATTTCGGGAAAACAAGTTCTTGGCTTTTCCATAAGCTTAACGGTATCAAGAGAGTTGGAACAGAGTGTCATCCCAGACGGGACATTTTATATTTGATACCGGCGTAGGGGGACAAATACACGAAACATTACCGCATTTCATAAAAATATATCATAGTGGTATTTTTTCATGCATAATGTTTATTGAATTCAATGGTTGTTGAAGCTAATGATGGAGTATGGAACTTGGGGTCGCTTATCGTGGAGCAACATTTTGAATCAACTATAAATACAAGGATCAATATGACGAGGATGAATTAGATTCTAAAAGACGCTTAATGACGCATGCGGAGCATGCTTTGTTACTAAATTGACACTTGATTAGTCTTAATTTTTAAACTATCATAAGGTAGTTTTCCCACGGGTGGAATTCAGTGGAACTAATTTCGGGAAAACAAGTTCTTGGATTTCCCATAAGCTTAATGGTATCAAGAGAGTTGGAACTGAGTGTCATCCCAGACGGGACATTTTATATTTGATACCGGCGTAGGGTGGGGCAAATATACGAAACATTACCGCATTTCATAAAAATATATCATAGTGATATTTTTTCGTGCATAATGTTTATTGAATTCAATGTTTGTTGAAGCTAATGGTTGAGTATGGAACTTGGCGTCGGTTCTCGTGGAGCAGCATTTGGAATCAGCGATAAATACAAGGCAATATGACGAGGATGAATTAGATTCTAAAAGACGCTTAATGACGCATGCGGAGCATGCTTTGTTACTAAATTGATACTTGATTAGTCTTAATTTATAAACTATCATAAGGTTGTTTTCCCATGGGTGGAATTCAGTGGAACTAATTTCGGGAAAACAAGTTCTTGGCTTTCCCATAAGCTTAACGGTATCAAGAGAGTTGAAACTGAGTGTCATCCAAGACGGGACATTTTATATTTGCATATTCGAAATATTATACTTATTTTTGCATCAAAACGATGAAATTTAGCAAATGAAGACATTATATTTGATACCGGCGCGGGGTGGGAGCAAGGGTATTCCGGGGAAGAATATAAAGGATTTTCTTGGCAAGCCTTTGATTTGCCATACTATTGACCAGGCGCGTGAGGCTGGTGCCGAGGATACTGATATCTGTGTGAGTACAGATTCTGAAGAAATACGGAAGGTAGTAGAGGAATATGGACTTAAGGTGCCTTTTATGCGTCCGGATAAGCTGGCTACTGATACTGCCGGTACGTATGGAGTGATTCTTCATGCCCTTGAATGGTATCTGGAACATGGAGTAGAATATGAGCGGGTGGTATTATTGCAGACAACCTCTCCCCTACGCCGTGCGGAAGACATAAAAGGGGCTATTGAAGCTTGGAAACCGGGCATCGACATGGTGGTCAGCGTATGCGAGGCAGCCACCAATCCTTACTACAATGCTTTTGAGACCGACGATAAGGGAAATCTACATATCAGCAAGGGTGACGGCCATTATACGCGAAGGCAGGATGCACCAAAAGTATGGGAATATAATGGGGCAGTGTATGTGATGGATGCAGGATCACTGCGGCGTATGTCGATGTCGGAATTTCCGGTGAGGAGGCCATATATAATGCCGGCGGATCGGTCGGTAGACCTGGATACGCCGGCAGATTGGGTGAGAGCTGAGCAGCTCGCATCTTTACATATGGATTGATTGTATCAAAAGATCAGATGGCCAGATAGAGTCTATTGACAGAAACATTATGTAAGGTAGATGCCGGCAGTGTCGGAAGGCCCATCGGTGAGAAGTCAACATTTTTTTTAAATCAGGATTCAGTAGTTTCAGTTTTTTTACGACGACGAGCGTAGCGTCTATGAGCGTCAAGCAACGCACGATGGCGAGCAGCTCGCTCTTTCTTGCGTTTTGCCTTTTCGGCTTGCTGAGACTGCTGATGCTCCCGATGTGCCTCCTGCTTTTGCTGGCGCTCTTTTTTGCGGCGCACTTCTCCCCTGCCCTGGATTATATCTTTCACATCCTCCGCAAGCTGCTTGTCCAAGCCCATATGCTTCAAAATCCGGCCAGCCATAAGGCCCCCTGTATATTCATGTCTTGGATAACGCATCTGTCCGGACTTATCGCGCACGGCAGCCCTAAGCATTCCAACATTACCAAAAAAAGCGGCAAGACGCTGTGCCTCGTCGTCAATGCCCTCTTCCTCAAGTTTGGCCACAGCATCAATACCCAACTCGAGAAGAGTCCGGTCGCCCGGTTCCGGGGTAGTCTCAGAGAGTTCGCGCATCAATTCGTTCATATATTTCAAACCACCTATCTCTGCCAATACGCCGAGCGATTCTCTGACATTACGGCCAAATAGCATCTTTCGGAACTCCGCACTCCATCTCTCACGCGATACAATCGAAAGCCTATCGACACTCGCCTTCAAGGCCTCCATCGTAGCATCATCAATCTTCCAACCGAACCGGGCTGCAAACCGCAAGCAACGCAAAATACGCACCGGATCATCATCAAAGGTCTCATATGGGTCGAGTGGAGTACGAATGATACCCTCGCGTATATCATGGATACCCCGACCAGTCATGTCGAGGATTTCTCCTGTCTTGATACTGCGATAGAGAGTATTGACGGTAAAATCACGACGATAACAGTCTTCTTCTATAGTTCCGTTGACAACTTCCGGGCAACGACTCGTCTTAGCTGTGTATTTCTCGGCACGAGTCTGCACCACCTCTATCTCCTCCTCCGGGAACTTACGGAGACGCAATTTGGCAGTACCAAACTTCCGAAACAGTACCGGCATCTCCACAAGATATTTATGGCGTAGCAGCCATATTGCAAACTTCACACCTCCGTCAGGAAGATCTACTGCAATATCCACATCATGAATAGGGGCACCAAGAATCTCGTCGCGAACGCAACCGCCTACGGCATATAGATGGCCGTCCCACTGAGTGCCTTCACTTATGCGACGGAAATAATCAAGTATCTTATGGTATGTATTGTCTGTCATTTTTTGGGGGTTGTGGAGTTGTGAAGTTGTGGGGTTGTGTGGTTGTGGAGTTGGGAGGCTGGGGAGTTCGGGGGGATTAGGGGTGGATAGCTGAGAGCTTGGTTTTCCTAAGGTGTTTGATTTGCCATGCCAGCATAAATCCAGCCACAATAGTAGAAAGGAAGTCTCCTATTGGGAAGCATGTCCAAACTCCGTCAAGACCGAAAATAGGAGGCAATATCATAAGCGCGGGGATCAAGAAAATCACCTGCCGGGTGAGCGATAGGAAGATAGACTTGGTAGCCATTCCAAGCGACTGGAAATAGTTTGTGACAACAATCTGAAAACCGACCATCCAAAATCCAATTGTAGTGATATGCAGGCAGTTGACTGCACATGTGATCTGGTCCGTATCTTGCATGAAGAGTTTGGCTATCATATCGGCATTTGTAGCTCCTATGATTGAACCCGTAGTGGTGATACAGACGGCTGTAAAAGCTGCAAGCTTAAGTGTACGGAAAAGGCGATCAAAATTCCGTGAGCCGTAGTTATAGCCCAAGATTGGCTGCATACCCTGGCATATACCGATGACAACAAACACAAAAATAGTTACAAAACGATTGAACACCACAACAGCGGCTATAGCATCGTCGCCTCCATATTTGAGAAGTGAGGTATTGACCACGGCATTGACACAGCTACCGGCCACATTGATAAGGAATGGCGACATACCTATATAAAGAATAGAAGAGATAACACGCCAATTGAACTTAAAGGTACCCCTTTCAAAATGAAGGGTAGTGTCTTTGCGGAAGAAATGCTGCATGACAAAGATAGCTGTCACCACCATTGAAATATCCGTGGCAATAGCGGCACCCTTTATGCCCCATTTAAAACCGAAAAGAAACAACGGAGCAAGAATGCAGTTCAATCCGGCTCCAATCATATTAGTCCACATTGCCTTTTTAGGATACCCGGAAGCACGCATGACATTATTGTAGCTGAACGTCAGATTCATCAGCACCATTCCAGGAAGGACCCACGTCAGGAACTCCTTGGCATAGGGCATACTGGCGTCGGAGGCTCCGAAGAGTCTGAGCAACGGCTCAAGGAATATCGCAAAAGCCGTAGTGTAAAGCACACCAATCAGGATTGTCAGCTGAACGGAGTTGCCAAGTATTACGGCGGCCCTATGATGATCTTTTTGACCTAACACGATTGAAATGCGAGTAGCGGCACCAGCTCCAATGAGCATACCGAACGCCGTACCGAGATTCTGCACAGGAAATGTCACGGCAATACCGGCTACAACATTAGGATCGTCGATGGCATGACCTATGACAATAGAATCGATTATATTATATAGGGCCATCACGACAGTGCCGATCACAGCCGGAAGACTATATTTCCACAGAATTTTGGCAATAGGGGCAGTGGCAAGTTCTTTTAACCGGCCATCAGCAGGGTCTTTAGAGGCTTGGGAGGATGAATTTTCTCTCATTATCGTGTGATTTTGTATTTTTTATTGTGGAATTCTTAATTATAAACAATCAACCGGCGATTTTTATTGTTATAAATTAAGAGCAGCATCCAAATTGTCTGCCTATCGTACGAACTGAGAGAATATATAATTCATACGAACCCATTTTTTCAAAACATCAATTACAATGAAAATCAAAGCATTATCATGCGCAATCCTCGCAGTCCTCATGCTTCTCACCGGCTGCAACACAACTAATCTTGGCAAAGGAGCCGCAATCGGAGGCGGAGGCGGAGCTGCACTGGGCGCCGGCATAGGGGCTCTCATAGGAAAAGGCAAAGGTGCCGGTATCGGTGCAGGTGTAGGCGCAGCAGTGGGCACAGCGGTAGGTGCCATCATCGGCAAACATATGGACAATCAGCAGAAAAAGCTTGAAGAGGAACTCAAGACAGCATCTGTAGAGAAGGCTGAAGTGAACGGCACCCAGGCCATCAAGGTGACATTCCCCGGCGGTATCCTTTTCGCTACAGGCAAGTCAAACATACAGGCAGCTGCTCAGGCAGAGCTCACTTCTTTTGCTGAGTCGCTCAAGCAGAATCCTCTCACCGACGTAGCAATCGGCGGATACACGGACAACACCGGTACTATGGCTGCCAACACAAAAGTTGCAGACGCACGTGCCAATGCTGTAAAGGTATATCTTGAAGGCCAGGGCATCGCAGGCGACCGCATTGAGGCCAAGGGTTTCCCGATGCAGGACTATGTAGCAAGCAACGACACCGAGGCCGGACGAGCTCAGAACCGCCGTGTAGAAATCTACATCTTCCCATCCGATGAAATGGTGAAGGCAGCTGAAAACGGCCAGCTCAACTAATATTTCCATAAGCATGAATCTACAGATTCATGACATACAAAATGTATCCACCCTGTGACATATCCGGTCGCGGGGTGGATGTCCATATCCATATTGCCCCACACATCACACTGATTCCCTACAATATGAGCATCCCCCACCATTCTTACGCAATAACATTCATAATAGTTCTAACCCTCTTCCTCTTTCCGAAGAGTGCCAACGGACAGATCCTGGTAGAAGAAGGCGTGGTGGAGAATACCGACTCCATTAAGAAATCAATGGATATCGGTCCTTTCTTCGGCCTCTACAAAGATAATTATTTCGCTATCGGCACAGATCCTTTCCACACACCCAACAAGTACAATTCCGGAATTAAGTTCCAGATCTCGATATCTCAGCGTCTGACAAACGCAACCCTTCCATGGGGAACATACGTATATCTCTTCTTTTCTCAGAAAGTGTTTTGGGAGGTTTTCCAAAACTCAATGCCAATGAGCGACCTTAACTTCAACCCGGGTATCGGATGGACAAAACCCTTTTTTGTCAAAGACAGATATTGCGGAAAGCTCACTCTTATACTTGAACACGAGAGCAATGGCCGAGATGGGGAAGCATCACGCTCATGGAATAAGGTGTCGCTTGCCGGAAGCGCTTATGTCACCGACTGGCTAGGGGTGCACGCCAAATACTGGATTCCTATAGTAGACGGCATGAACAACAAGGACATCTTAAGATACAGCGGCATCTTCCAGATGGGGTTCCAGCTCAACTCAAAAGACCGCAAATTTACACTTGGCGCTACATTCGTAAAGCGACAGGGATGGAATTTCAATTGGAACACAAGCATTCAGGCCGGATGGCGCATACATAAAGAATCAAATCAATATCTTTTCTTTGATTTCTACAACGGCTATGGGGAGGGACTTCTGGCATACAACCAATTTCACACGCGTCTGCGTTTCGGCATCCTTATACGCCCCAACTTCTTCTCAGAATATTGATGCAGCACTAAGGCGGAATGCTTAACGGGCATAGGCGCCAAGTGCCGGATTGCCCCATTCAAGGCGGTCAACCCCATCCATATCTTTCAGGCATTGCGGAGTGACATATTCAGGATTTCCTGCACTTATCGCAGGAGAGTCCTCCTTCAGGCGGTAGTCGAATATATATTCATCGCGTATAGTCTCAAACTCCGGGTTCTCATTCCAGATACAGGATATGAAGTGAGCATCATCGGATCCTCCGACCCCAAGAAGCACATTGCGCAAATAGACGTCGGTGTCTTCAAGGTCGCCAGGAGTCAGTGGGGATGTGATGCCATAGATGATACAGTTATCGAAGTTTGCCTTCATCAAAGGATTAGTTATGCCGGAACTTTCCGACCTCTTAAGATAAGAAAGCGTCAGTATCGACTCGGGGGATATAGAGAAGAGATAATAGTTGGCCATGGTACACTGCACGAAATTATGTTCGCCACCACGCAGAAAGACTGTAGCCTCGCCGGCATCAGAGAAGCAACACCCATATGCATCTACCTTTGCATGCTCCGACCTTAGCGCGTTGCCCTGAGAGTTATGAAGCCATGAATTGACGAGTGTAAGTTTTTCTCGATCTGTCACACCGCAACTATCCACGACTACACCATGCACTGTAGACTGCATCTCTACAAACTCCATACGGTTGCCAAATGATCCGGACGCAAATCTCACACCCTGCCATTGGCCGGCGAGCACCTCATATCCGGTATCGGGAAGCACATCGTCGAGGCGGTCGCCCCTCATGCTGATCATCTTTCCAGTCTCACCTATAGCGATAAGCCTTCCATCGACTTGAAGCAGACCCTTATCATGGAAGAGAAGCCGGGTGCCGGGCTTCAGCGTCAAAGTTGCACCCTCAGCTACCCTCAGAGTATCGAAGACTACATACGGCATTTCATCGGTGAAAACGGCATCGACATCAAGAGTGACTCCACGCAAACGCTTCACATTCTGCCCATATGCCTCGAGTGTGACTGTCTGAGTGACGCCGTTGGTGACAAATTCCATCTCTCCTTCTACAATAAATGGCTTAGGATTGTCATTGGAAGCAATGATGCACTCTACAAATACGAATATTGAATCGTTGGCACGGATTTCAACATTTTCGAAGGTCTTTCCGGACACACCGTCTACATTCATTGAAAAGACACCATCATCGTTGCGCATCCTTATGCTTGAGATATTTACCGCTTTTGATGCCCTGTTGAAGACTTTCAGACGTGCTGTAGGGGTTCCAAGATCGGTAAAGACGGTGTCGAAACGCAATGTATCTGTAGAAAAAGTCAGCACATCAGACGATGATGTAGTAAAATCATCCGATATACAGCTGCCTACAAACGCAGACATAAGCAGAGCTATAAAGAAAAAAAAGAGGGTTCGCATTGTTTTCATATACGAAAAACGTCTTTCTGAACGTATTTATTATAGAAGTTGTTTCGACTTATTTACAAATGAAGTATATGTTAGTGGCTGGAGAGGCGTCTGGAGACCTACATGCCTCACGGCTTATGAAAGAAATAAAGCTTTGCGACAAGGATGCCGACTTCCGCTTTCTGGGAGGCGATCTCATGGCGCAAGTCGCGGGCCGGGAACCTGAGATACACATCGAGAAGATGAATGTCATGGGGTTTACGGAGGTAATACGTGCCCTGCCTGTCGTATTGTCAAATCTTAAACGTGCCAAAGAACTCCTCAAGAGATTTCGGCCAGACGTGCTTATATTGGTAGACTACCCTTCTTTCAATCTAAAACTGGCTGCCTACGCACATTCCTTAGGCATTAGAGTCGACTGGCTAATTGCCCCCAAGGTGTGGGCATGGAAGGAATGGCGAATACCGAAACTTAAGAAGTACCTGACCAATCTCTACAGCATCCTTCCCTTTGAGACAGCTTACTTCAAGCGCCATGGCATGGAAGTGCGCTATGTGGGCAACCCAACGGTGAAAGAAGTGGAGGAATCACTTGGTCATCTTCCACCAAAGAAGCATTTCCTTGAGCGACAGGGCATATCAGACACGCGCCCCATCATCGCCATACTTCCTGGCTCGCGCAAAGCAGAGATACGCAACAACCTGCCGCTGATGATAGAAGCAGCCAAGCGCTTTCCCGACTATCAGTATATCATCGCGGCTGCCCCTTCCGTACCTGAGAAATTCTACCGTGCGATAGCTCAGGATGCAGGCCTTCAGCTCGCTTTCGGGGCCACACATACTCTTCTAAAATATTCGGCTGCTGCAATAGTCACTTCAGGGACGGCCACATTAGAGACAGCTGTCATAGGTACGCCGCAGGTGGTCTGCTACCGTGCCAATGGCTCGCACCTCACATACGCATTGATGAAGAAGCTACTTAAAGTGAAATATGTCTCCCTTCCCAATCTCATAGTAGGAAATACAATAGTCACTGAGCTGCTTCTCCACAACTGCACGGCAGAGCGAATAGCCCGAGCCCTCGGACCTCTGCTACAGCCTTCTCCGCAACGAGACTGGCAACTTTCCGGCTACCGGAATATGAAAAAACGCCTCGGCACTACTGATGCTTCCAAGACTGCAGCGGAATTTATTTGTAGAAGGTGATGGGGGTTGGGGGGGTGTTAGGTTGTGGAGTTGTTAGGTTGTGGGGTTGTTGGGTTTTGGGGTTGTTAGGTTGTGGAGTTGTTAGGTTGTGGGGTTGTGGGGTTGTGAGGTTTTTGGGTTGGGAGGTTTTGGGGGTGTTGAGTTGTGGGGGTGAGGGATGTTAGGTTGGGGGGATGGGGTGTGATTGACAATTTTTTGAAATTGACTGATTATAATTATATTTTTGAGTATTAAGGATATACATATTCGTTATTGTCTACTTTTTACCGCAATAATGCTTCTCTCAGCCTGCGGCACGAAGAAGAATACTGCCATTTCTCGCAACTGGCAGGCTTTCAACACGCGCTATAATGTCTACTTCAATGGCAATGAGCACTATAAGGAAACCTTAAAGACAATGGAAAACGAATATGAAGACGATTTCACCCGTATGCTGCTCACCCATCCCGCCGATGCCAAGGCCGATGAGACAATGCCAAAACCCAAGGGTGACTTCAAGCGTACTATCGAGAAGATGCAGAAGGCAATCCAGCTTCATTCCATCAAGAAAAAGCCTCCTAAGAAATCAGGGTCGGCGAAAGAAAAGGCTTTCCGTGCGCGCGATGAATTCAACCCATTTCTCCACAATGCTTGGCTGATGCTCGGCAAAGGACAGTATTTCAACGGCGACTTCATGGGAGCAGCCGCCACCTTCATGTATATATCACGCCATTTCATATGGATGCCGGAGGTTGTGACCGAAGCTTTGCTCTGGCAGGCACGAAGTTATTCGGCTCTTGACTGGACATACGAGGCTGAAAATATATTAGTGAAGATAAAAGAGAAAGACTTGACAAACAAGAACCTCCGACATCTCTATGATCTTGTGGAGGCATCATATCTCATAAAGGCCGGACGCTATGCGGAAGCTATACCATTTCTAAGGCAAGCTGCAGCCTCAAGCGGGGGAGTACAAAAAAACCGGCTCTACTTTCTGCTTGGACAGGCCTGCCGACAAGCGGGCAACGACACTGAGGCCTACGAGGCCTTCCGCAAGGCCGGAAGCGGTTTTTCCACTCCTTATCGTCTGAAATTCAATGCCCGTATCAAACAAAGCGAGGTATACCGCGGTAATGACATATCTAAGGAAGTGGCGGCCCTCAAAGCCATGACACGCTATCAGCGCAACATTGACTATCTTGATCAGATCTACTATGCTATAGGCAACCTATACCTTTCGCGTAAAGACACAGCGGATGCTAAAGCCAACTATATATTAGCCGTAGAGAAATCTACCCGCAACGGTGTGGACAAAGCTATGGCAAACCTTGCGCTTGGCTCTATATATTTTGATGAACGCGAATATACCAAGGCGCAGCCCTGCTATTCAGAGGCGGTGCCCCAGATACCACAATCCTACCCCGACTACCGCCAAATAAAGCTACGCTCCGACGTACTCGACCAGCTCGCTGTCTATGCCGGCAATGTCGAGCTTCAAGACTCACTTCTCACTATAGCCGCACTGCCTGAAGAGAAGCGTCAAGAATGGGCCGACCGCCAGGTGGAAGAACTGAAGAAGAAGGAAAAGGAAGAGGCCGAAGCAGCCGCACGTGAGGAGGCTATGGCCAACCGACCACAAGGCAACACGCCTATAGATCAGCAGGGAGGAAACACCGGCATGCAGTTCAATTCCGACAAATCATGGTATTTCTACAACAACACTACGAAATCTGCCGGAAAAACGGAATTCCAACGCCGTTGGGGAGCAAGAAAACTTGAAGATGACTGGCGGCGCCGCAACAAGACCTCTTTTTCGTTTGAAGATGAGCATCCGGAAGATGAACCGGAAGAGGGAGCCTCCACCGATGGTGAGGATGGAGAAAACAAAGCCGAAGGCAAGGAAGGGGAACCTGACCACACTACTGATCCCCATTTCCCGGAATACTACATAGCCCAACTACCTCTGACAGAAGAGCAAAAGGCTACTGCAGAAGACGTGATTCAAGAAGGCCTTTACAATATGGGAGTGATTCTCAAAGACAAGCTTGAGGATTTCTCTGCCGCACGTAAGGAATTCGACAAATTACTCTCTGACTATCCCGACAACGTCTACAGACTTGACATATACTACAACATGTATCTCATGGCGGCCAGACGCAACGATACTGCAGGAATGGAACTATGGAGAAAGCGCATCATTGATGAATTTCCTGATTCTCCATATGGAAAGGCTATGGAAGATCCTGACTATTTCGAGCGTCTCAAGAGGATGCACGAAGTGGAGCAGCAGATGTATGCGGACGCTTATGCCGACTATCTTGCCGACCGCAACGCCGACGTACATGAGATAGCAAAAAAAATGGAGGCTGATTATCCGCTCTCAGCAATAATGCCTAAGTTCGTCTTCATCGATGCACTGTCTTATCTCACAGAGGGAGACTATGATCAGTTTAAAGAGCGGCTTACAGAACTGCTTAAAAAGTGGCCAGATACAGACATGACCGACGTAGCAGGCGCAATGCTTAAAGGGCTCAACGAAGGACGAAAGCCTCACTCAGGAGCCTCCAACACACGCGGGATGATCTGGGATATACGTCTATCTTCGTCTGATGAACCCGTTGCCTCAGATGGGCAACCGGCCAACTTCGAGCGTGATCCAAATGCTCCACAGTATTTCGTTTTGGCTTATCCGAGAGATGAAATCAACGGCAACCTGCTTCTCTATGACGTAGCGCGCTTCAACTTCTCAAGTTTTGTGGTCAAAGACTTCGACCTTGAGCCAATGAGTTTCGACAATGTCGGCATCATCGTCATAAAGGGATTCAGCAATCTCAGAGAGCTGGAAAACTACCGCCGCGTGATGACAAACCGCGACTTCCAACTCCCAGAGGGGGTACGCCCAATTATGATATCGAAATATAATTTTGAACTTCTCCTCAAGGAGGGACGTTCTTTTGAAGAGTACTTCCGATTTGAAGAGAACGCAATGGCCGAAGAAGCAGTCGATGCGGCTTTTGAAGGAGCTGACGAAGCCGGCGACTCCGAAGAGCTGGAAGAACTTCAGACCTCAGAGAACCCGGAGGATTCTGAAATCTTAGAGAATCCTGATGATTCCGAAAACTTGGAAAATTCTGAGAACCCAGAAAGTCCAGAGAATGAGGAAATCCTTGAATCTTCTGAAAATACTGAAAATCCAACCCCTGAAAACCCGACAAACTTATGACAAAGATACTCTGGGCCGACGATGAGATAGATCTCCTAAAGCCCCACATAATGTTTTTGAAGAATAAAGGCTATGAGATCGTGACTGTCAGCAACGGCCAGGATGCTCTTGACACGCTCGACTCAGACAATATATCGCTCGTACTTCTTGACGAGAATATGCCCGGACTTTCGGGACTTGAGACATTGACCCGCATAAACCAGTCACACCCGGACATCCCGGTCATAATGATCACCAAGTCGGAGGAGGAGAATATAATGAACCAGGCAATCGGCAACAAGATAACAGACTATCTGATCAAGCCTGTAAATCCGATGCAGATTCTACTTTCGCTGAAGAAAAACCTCCACAGTGCAAAGATAATTGCAGAACAGACATCTTCCAACTATATGCATGACTTCCAGAAGATATCGGCAGATATCAATGCAGCTTCTTCGCTCGAAGATTGGATGGATTGCTACCGGCAACTCGTCTATTGGGAGATGAAGCTTTCCGACTCAGAAAGCAATATGGATGAAATGCTGCTGATGCAAAAACGGGATGCCAACTCCAACTTCGCGAAATTCGTGAAACGCAATTATGAGTCGTGGATTACTTCCGGACGCGATCATCTGATGAGCCCCGACATCTTCAGCAGGCGCATCTTCCCAATGCTGGATGCAGGCGAAAAGGTGTGTTTCGTGCTGATCGATAATTTTCGCCTTGATCAGTGGAGATGCGTGCAGCCATTGCTGTCGGAGTTCTTTAATGTCAGCGAGGATCTATATACTACAATTCTTCCCACTTCAACGCAATATGCTCGCAATGCCATCTTCTCAGGACTGATGCCTCTTAAAATAAAGGAGATGTTTCCTCAGCTATGGGTGGAGGAGGATGAAGATGAGGGTCTCAACAACCATGAGGAGGAGCTTATCGCGACAATGCTTGAGCGTTACCGCCGCAAAGACCGATTTACATATACAAAACTCAACGACTCATTGGCATGCGAAAAGTTTATCACTAAGCTTAATTCCATAAAGGATGTGCAACTCAACGTGATAGTAATGAACTTTATCGACATGCTCAGCCATGCACGCACGGAGTCGAAGATGATACGCGAGCTTGCCAACAGTGATGCTGCCTATAGGTCGCTAACGGAATCATGGTTCAGACACAGTTCTGCCGCGGAGATGTTTCGCCGCATAGCTGAACTGGGATATAAAGTAGTGCTTACGACCGATCACGGCACAATACGTGTAGACAATCCAATCAAGGTAATCGGTGACCGGAATACGAATACAAATCTGCGCTATAAGGTAGGTAAGAACCTCAATTATAATCCAAAGCAGGTCTATGAGATAAAGGATCCGAAGAAGTATGGTCTTCCCTCACCCAACCTCAGCAGTACATTTATCTTCGCTACCAATGAGGACTTCTTCTCCTACCCCAACAATTACAATTATTACGTGCAATACTATACCGGCACTTTCCAGCATGGAGGAATCTCACTGCAGGAGATGCTCGTACCGATCGTCACACTTACTCCAAAAAGATAAATTCAAGACATCTCAAAGTATAAAGCCTTCTATATTTTTGGCATTTTGAAATAAAAATGCTAAATTTGCCATCCGGAACTAACTGAACAAACATGGATGACAAAATAATCACCGAAATAACGCCTCTGTCGGAAAAGGACTGCTTCTATCTCGTAGACAGATTCAAGGATGAGTTTACATTTCCCGTACACCGCCATCGGGAATTCGAACTCAACTTCCTCTCGAACTGTCAAGGAGCGAGGCGTGTGGTAGGTGATTCGATTGAAACAGTCGACAATGTCGATCTTGTGCTCGTAGGCCATGGGATAGAACACGGGTGGCTTCAGCACGAATGCACCAATTCAGCAATAAGAGAAATAACCGTGCAGTTTTCTGAAGATCTTTTCGGAGAGGTATTTCTCGCTAAAAACCAGATGCAGGGGATCCGCAACCTACTATATGAGAGTGCCAACGGCATAGCCTTTCCTGTTTCAACCATATGGAAGGTACACACACAACTTGAACGACTCACTACGATGGACCCAGGATTCCAAGGACTGCTTGACTTTATGTCTCTTCTGAACAATCTTGCTGAAATCGGCGACTATCGATTGCTTGCCACATCATCGTTTGCCAGTGTCAGCCCGGCATGCGACAGCCGCCGAGTGCAGAAAGTGCAGGAATATATCGATTCAAACTACAAAGAAGACATACGCCTGGCAGACCTTGCAGACCTCGTAGGGATGACCCCAACGGCTTTCAGCCGCTTCTTCAAACTCCGCACCGGAAAGTCAATTTCAGACTACATAATTGATGTACGGCTCGGACACGCATCACGCTTGCTTGTAGACTCCACCACCTCAATAGCAGAGATATGCTATGACTGCGGATTCAACAACATATCAAACTTCAACCGTATCTTCAAGAAGAAAAAGGGGCAATCCCCGAAAATATTCCGAGATATTTATCAGCATCATAAGAAGCTGATATAAAATTTGTTCCTAACAAAATAAGTAGCTCACAAAAATTAAACGACATATATTAACCAAGTAACTGTAAGAGTCTTGATATGATAACTGCGGCTAATCTCGCATTTATCATATCATTAATTTTTGCGAGCTACTTACTATTGTAAATTTAGTTTTATGGTTGCTTCCTTGAGTCCCTCTGAAGAAACCGAAAGGAGGGCAGAACCGGGATCGGAATCTGATTGAAGGAGCACTTGAGCAAGACCATTGAAAGTCTTGACTTTGAAATCCTTATTTACGCCATCTGTCGGACGCTCCACTGCCTTGAAAGTAGGGTCGCCATTGCCTACGCCAAGTATCTTGACCGGGCCATCAACTTTCAAGTTAAGCTCAATGTTGGCATCGGGAACAAAACGACCCTTCTTGTCGAGGACACTGACCGTGGCCACCGCTACATCGCGCCCGTCTGCAGTTATCGCATTTCGGTCGGTAGTAATTTGAATTAATGCCGGGGTCCCAGTAGTCTCCACCACTTTTTCCATGCTCTTTTTTCCATTCTTATAACCGACAGCTTTTATTTTTCCAGGCTGATATGTTGTCTTCCAACTTAAATGCCCATTCTTTGGCATGCTTTGGCGACCTTGGCTTTTGCCATTGACAAATAGCTCTACCTCATCCATATTGCTATATGCCCAGACATCTACCTCTTCTCCTTCATGCCCGGCAAGGTTCCAATGAGGAAATATGTGAAGAACCGGCTCCTCTGTCCACCAAGACTTCAGATAGAATGCCTCATCTTTAGGGAAGCCACAATAGTCAAGGACTCCAAACTGTGAGTTTGTAGCAGGATAGACCATTGGATTAGATTCGCCACGATAGTCAAATCCTGTCCAATAAAAGAGGCCGCCAAGCCATGGGCGTTCATCGTAGAATTTCCAACCTCTCTCTATTGCATTATAAAGACTGTCAGGACCACTTGGTGCCCGATTGATAGCTTTCATGAATCCATTAGCATGGTCGTCGTAGTATATACCACGCGCACCACATCCTGTGGTCTCCTCAGTGCCAAGAGCTTTTCTGTCAGGATAATTCTTTCTGTGCTCTTCGATAGGATTCTGAAGCACATAGTTGTAGCCGGCCACATCTACAGGCACCACTACAGTCGGGCCCCCTGAGGTAGCCATAGCCATGGGTCGGGTTGGATCGAGACGATGGGCGTATTCACGCATCGACTCAGAGATACGGCTTCCGAATTCATTCCATTCAGTGCCCCACTCCTCATTACCGACGCTCCAAACAATAACTGACGGATGGTTGCGGTCTCGCTCTATCATACGCTTAAGCTGACCGATATGATAATCATTGACACCGGTCAGCCGGTTCTCTTCCATAACCAATATTCCGAGAGTGTCGCATGCCTCCAGCATTGCAGGCGACATCGGATTATGGCTTGAACGATAGCCGTTGACTCCATACTTTTTAAGTTCCTTAAGGCGATAAGCCTGCATGGCATCCGGAATAGCTGCCCCTACCCCGGCATGGTCCTGATGCATATTGACACCTTTTATTTTCACATTGCGTCCGTTAAGGAAAAATCCTTTGTCAGCATCGAACTTGACATCACGGAAACCAGTCTTTGTCACTTTTGTATCTACTACTTTTCCATCTTTCACAATCTCAGTCACAACCTGATACATAGCGGGCGCCTCAATGTCCCATAGAGTCGGCTTGCTCAACGCAACAGAAGCCTTTGACTTTCCACTTTCCTTTCCAGCAAGCGTAATTGCTCCAGATTCGGGCATTTCTATCTTCTTACCATCCGGACTAATGAGATGATTTCGCACTTTAAACTCAGCGGGACCATTCGCTTTATTATCTATAGTAGTCTCCACATTGACAGTAATCTCATCATAAGGATAATCCATGTCGGCATATACGAATGTTCCGAAAGGGGCCACATGCAATGGATCGCTCTTATCAAGCCATACATTCCTATATATACCCGCACCTTCGTAGAACCAGCCTTCTTCAAGAGTGGCGTCGGCTCTTACAGCCACAACATTGTCGCCCCCATAGTTCAGATACTCCGAAATGTCATAGACCTGAGTAGCATAGCCACTTGGTTCGCTGCCAAGATAAAAGCCGTTGACCCATATACGAGCATCCCGGAATATTCCATCAAATTGCAGTGAAAAATGCTTTCCATAGTCTTCTGCGGGTATTTCAAAAGTTTTTCTGTACCATCCCACACTCGTCTCAGGATACTTGTATCCTACGGTCTTGTAGCCATGGCTATGACTCGCTTCGGGAGCGAATGGCAAATCGACTACCCAATCATGAGGCAAAGAGACAGCCTTCCATTCGGCATCCCATTTCCCGGCATCAAACTTAGGGGAGTAGGGGCCCTCATTGTGAATTGAATTGGCTTTAGTGAGATAATTGAAATACTCAGTGCCGCATCCGAAATCCTTGGCCGGATCAGATGCATTGCCAAATGCGAACATCCAGCCATCGTTGAAAAGGGCGCGCTCGGAAGCTGACAGAGAAAGGGCTGTCAATGACAGCAAAATTGGAAGTGCTATGCGTTTCATAATGAAGTTGAACTTGTGTGATGCAAATTTACAAAATAAAATTTAGCTTTGCTTATTTTTTTCATAAAAAGGAATGCATATGTCACGGCTCTTTCATTTAAACTTGTCTATCTCTTGTCTATGATGTCTTTTCCCCC
>CAYSMP010000044.1:0-24068 GCA_964432215.1 uncultured Sangeribacter sp. | reverse complement strand
ACGGCTTCCGTGAAAGAATGGCTACCGCCGATGGCCGCAAAGTATTGGCTCGTCGCCGTGCCAAAGGTCGCTACTCACTCACTGTTTCCGACAGCATCGCAAGCAAGTGATTTAGGTAATTGACCTAAGACTGCAATCCGAAATGAATAAAGGGATAATGCCGAAAGGCGTTATCCCTTATTCGTTGTGAATTATATGTTATTAGCTGGAGTTGTGTGCGGGTAGATTCTGTTTGGATCAGAAGTAGAAAGTTGGGTCGAGATAGGTGTGGGCAAGCATTGACTGGAGGGAATCATGGTTAAGACAGATGTTTACAATTGTCCAGACTATGGCTGCAAGCATAAGTATTGCTGTGTAGCGGAGCACCTTGTTGAGTTTATAATCAGAGAACTTGTAGAGTGCAATAATGACCGGCACCATCCAGATGCCAATGGCTACAAACCCTACCCAGCCCCAAGAGTTCAATGCATGGCGCATGCCATACCAGATCAATCCCAGCCCGAGATATGCGCACACCACGTAAGAGAGTCTCATGACCTTTGGCCCGAAGATGACGGCCTTCGTGCGCTTTCCCACGCGGCTGTCGTCGCGCCAGTCGCGCACATTGTTGACAGTAAGGACGTTGGCTCCCAACAATCCTACTCCTACCGAAACTATCAGTGCCATTATCCACATTTCACCGAGAGGTTCCGCCATAGATCCTCCGGTCCAGTCGCCACATTGCAGATAGGCTGTCATCGTGACGGGCACTATACCGTAGAACACTACGACGGCTTCGTCGCCCAGTCCATGGTGAGATAGAGGCCAAGGGCCTGCGCTGTAGGCAAAAGCTGCGATAGCAATCAGTATCCCGACAGCGATGATCCAGAATCCTCCCCAATAGACAAGTGAAAGCCCGAGTAGGCAATCGAGTGCCATGAGTGCGATCATGGCACGCTTCATGCTTTCCGGCTTTATGTCGCCTTCAGTCACTCCTCTACGGAAGCCTTGGCGCCCTTTGTGGTCAAGGCCGTTTTTATAGTCAAAATATTCATTCGCGAAATTACTGACAATTTGGGCTGCAATAGCAAAAATTAGACAGATGACTGCGGGAATCCATTGGAAGTTATTATAGGAAAGTGCCACGGCACACCCTGCGAGTACCCCAGCCGTACTCACGGGCAACGTTCGGAGGCGCATTGCCTCTATCCATGGTTTTGCGTTCATAGTTTTTTATCTATAGAGAGATTTATATAATAATCGGCCATAAGGTCGGCTTTTTCCAATGCAAAGTTAATTAAAATATTTCATTTTAAGAAATTATTTTGAAAGAAATATGAAATATTTTTGTAACACACGTAATTTTTTTGCAACAGAGAGGTTTTTGCACAAAAAAAGAGGAGCTTTTGACTCCTCTTGTATAATTCTTACGCTGCGATTGATTAACGTTTCTTTTGGAAAAAAGAGCGCATGAGGTCCGCGCATTCATCGGCGAGAATGCCGGTAGCTACTTGAGTCTTAGGATGAAGCGGTGATTTTCCCCCGTAATAGGAGTGGAAGCCTCTCTTCGGGTCGTCGGCTCCCCATACCACGCGGCCGAACCTGGCCCATCCGATAGCACCTGCACACATGTAGCAGGGCTCTACAGTCACGTAGAGTGTGCATTCGGGAAGCACGCGACCTCCAAGGTTCTCCTGGGCTGCAGTGATGGCTATCATCTCGGCATGTGCAGTGACATCGGTGAGTCGCTCCGTCTGGTTGTGGCCACGCCCTATAATTCTGTCATTGCATACCACTACTGCACCTACCGGAACTTCATCTTCCGAAAAGGCTTGTTCTGCTTCGGCGAGAGCTTGCCGCATCCAGTATTCGTCACTCTTCTGCATCGTTTCCTACTGTTTTGGCACACTCTTCAGCCACCTTTTGCATCAGCCAGCGGGGTGTGGATGTGGCTCCGCAGATGCCGATGCTTTCGGCTCCCTCTATCCATGCCGGATCAAGTTCTGTCTCATCGGTAATGAGGTAAGTCTTTGGATTCACTTCCTTGCATTGTGCATACAGCACTTTGCCGTTGCTGCTCTTGGCGCCTGATACGAAAAGTATCACGTCATGTCCTGCGGCAAAGTCACGCATGCGGGGCATGCGGTTGGCTACCTGACGGCAGATGGTATCAAACCATTGGAACGATCCCCTGGTCTTTCTCGACTGTATTTCTGCTACGATTTCCTGAAATCCTTCAATTGACTTGGTGGTTTGGGAATAAAGCCAAATATCGCGGTCGAGATCGAGCGAGTCAAGGTCTTTCTTATCTTGAATCACTACCGCACTCCCTCCTGTCTGCCCTACAAGACCGTTTACTTCAGCATGTCCGGGTTTGCCATATATGATAATCAGATGGTCTTGTTCCGGGTCTCCCATCTGTTTGGCTGAGTTGGAGTAAGCATTTTTAATGCGTTTTTGGAGCTGAAGCACGACTGGGCATGTGGCATCAATAATCTCTATGCCATTGCGCCGGGCTGTCTCATAAGTAGATGGAGGCTCGCCGTGAGCCCTTAGCAGTACCTTTACATTATGAAGCTTGGCAAATTCCTCATGGTCGACAGTAATGAGTCCTTTCTTGCGAAGCCGTTCTACCTCACCTGCATTGTGTACGATATCGCCGAGACAATACAAGACGCCGGTACGCTCGAGTTCCTCCTCGGCCTTGGAAATTGCCGTAGTCACTCCGAAGCAGAATCCACTTCCATTGTCGATCTCAATCTTAGCCACGGGTCTTCTCCTCAAATAGTTTTATGAGAACGTCCATTTGTTCTTCACGCGACAGATTGTCATTGTCAAGCACGAATGCATCGCTTGCCTTGCGCAGGGGCGATTCCTGACGTGTAGTGTCTATATGGTCGCGCTCCTTTATGTTGGCGAGCACGGCTTCATAGTCTGATGGCGTTCCCTTCTCGATCAGTTCATCATATCTGCGTTTAGCTCTCACTTCCGGGCTCGCTTGCACGAAGACTTTCATCTCTGCATCCGGAAATACGGTCGTGCCGATGTCGCGTCCATCCATGACGATTCCTTTATCTTTGCCATATTGCTGCTGAAGCTCCACAAGATAGTGGCGCACTTCGGGAATCACCGCTACCGGACTTACCCATCCGCTTACCTCCATGCCTCGGATCTCTTTCTCCACATCTTCGCCGTTGAGCAGCGTATGCTGGGTATCCTCCGGTGTGAGTATGAAAGAGATATGGATATTGGGAAGTGCAGCTACGAGAGCAGCTGTATCTACCCCCCGCTCCTTGGATGTCATCCCATTGCGCAAGGCATAAAGTGTAGTGGCGCGATACATCGCACCACTATCTACGTATACATATCCGATTTTCTTGGCGAGCTGCTTGGCCATAGTGCTTTTGCCACTCGAACTGAAACCGTCGATTGCTATTGTGATCTTGTTCATTTCTTGGTTGAAGTAGTTTTTTTTGCTGTTGTCTTCTTGGCCGCTGTCTTCTTAGTAGTGGTTTTCTTGGCGGTGGTTTTCTTGGCAGTGTCTTTTTTTGCCGTGGCCTTCTTTGCTTCCGGCTTAGCTGTCTTCGACGAAGCTTCCTCATTCTTTGTTTCTGCAGAGGGTCGGCGTCCCGGATGCGGCTTCACCATACGCAGTACTTGTGCCGTGCGGGCCGGGATATACATCTTCAGCCATCCCTTTCCTGCCGGAGAATATAGCGGATCCGGGGTAGTGAAGTGGTGCACACTGTCGTCGATAAGTCCATGTCCGCCAAACTTTGTGGAGTCTGAGTCAAGCACCACCTCATATTCTCCGGCTGGAGCAAGGAACCCATAGCCGGGGAATGACTGGTTTGGACTCCAGTTGAATACGAAGATTAAGTCGCCACGCTTGAATGCAAGTACTTGATCGTCATCTTTTTCCCAAAGTTTTTCCACTGGTTTTGCCTGGAAATTATACTGCTTTTCGACCAGACCGACCATTGCATTGTCGAATCTGTTGAGATATTTATACTTTAAGTCTTCACGGTCAACGAGGTCCCACTGCCGGCGAGCATACTTATGGCTCCAGCCATTGCCTTCGCGTGGGAAGTCGATCCATTCCGGATGCCCGAACTCGTTGCCCATAAAGTTGAGGTAGCCACCGTTGATGCTTGCGAGTGTCACGAGGCGTATCATCTTGTGGAGGGCCATACCGCGTTCTACTGTGAAGTCATTGTCTCCATCCATCATGTGCCAATACATCTCTTTGTCGATAAGACGGAAGATGATGGTCTTGTCGCCTACGAGTGCCTGGTCGTGGCTCTCACAGTAGGATATAGTCTTTTCGTCGGCACGTCGGTTTGTGAGTTCCCAGAATATTGAGGTAGGATGCCAGTCTTCGTCCTTCTTCTCCTTGATCATCTTGATCCAGTAGTCGGGGATACCCATCGCCATACGGTAGTCGAAGCCGATGCCGCCGTCTTTGAACTTCACAGCAAGTCCGGGCATGCCGCTCATTTCTTCTGCTATAGTTATGGCATTTGGATTCACTTCGTGAATGAGGAGATTGGCCAGTGTCAAATAGACGATGGCATTTGTGTCCTGGTTTCCATCGTAGTAGTCAGGATATCCTCCGAAGGCTTTTCCGAGACCATGGTCGTAGTAGAGCATGGAGGTCACACCGTCGAAGCGGAATCCATCGAAGTGGTACTCTTCCTGCCAGAACTTGCAGTTGCTGAGAAGGAAATGCAACACTTCATTCTTTCCGTAGTCGAAAAGCAGTGAGTCCCATGCCGGGTGTTCCCGGCGGTCGCCTTGATTGAAATAGAGGTCGTAGCTGCCATCGAGGCGTCCAAGGCCTTCTACTTCATTCTTCACAGCATGGCTGTGTACGATATCCATAATCACAGCTATGCCCAGTTCGTGGGCATCATCAATTAGCCGCTTAAGGTCGTCGGGCGTCCCGAATCGGCTTGATGCAGCGTAGAAACTGCTGACGTGGTAGCCGAATGAGCCATAATATGGATGCTCCTGAATAGCCATAATCTGGATTGCATTGTAGCCGTCGGCTGCTATTCGGGGTAGAATCTTGGTTCGGAATTCCTCATAAGTACCCACTTTCTCTTCCTGTTGAGCCATACCGATATGGCACTCATATATAAGTAGAGGTTTGGTATCGGGTGTAAAGTCGGTCACTTTAAATTTATAGGGATGCTCTGGAGCGTAGACCTGTGCGCTGAAGATTTTGGTCACTTCATCCTGCACCACGCGGGTAGCATAGGCTGGGATTCGTTCGCCTTGACCTCCATCCCAAGTGACAAACATCTTGTATAGGTCGCCGTCGTGGAGTTTATCGGCCGGCAACTTTATTTCCCACGTTCCGTTTTCGAGACGCGTGAGCTTGTAAGCGTCGTTTAGTTTCCAGTCGTCGAATGTCCCGATGAGGTGTATTGAAGTTGCATTGGGTGCATACTCACGGAATACCCAGCTTCCGTCTTTCTCACGGTGAAGACCGAAATATTTGTAGGCGTTGGCAAAGTCGGATAGAGAGCCATCAGTGCCGGATGTTATATCTTTAAGTTTTTTGATTACGTCTTCGTGGCGCCCTGTGATTGCTGCTTCAAATGGTTCGAGCCAAGGGTCATTGCGAAGGATTTCAAGTTGTTTTTTCCTGCGGGCCATATATTTGGATTTAGTTATTTCAGTTAAAATTTTATAAAACGTATAATTATTATAAGTTTATAAGTCCAATGGTTATATAGATAGAACGCCTTGAATATAGTCTTTGTTTAGGTAAAGAGTTTGCGGATTTCGAGTCGGAGCTGTTCTGCTTTTTCATCGGGATGCTTCATGGCGGCTATGACTCCGGCTACGTAGTCGTCGATGTTTGTAAACCCGAGACTTTTGGCTACACAGCTGCTGGTAAACATTGGCTTGTGGTTGAACACACGGAGTATACCCTCATAGTCTCCGCCACGTGCCATACGGCGGAATTCGGCGAGTAGCTGGTCGTAGGTCTCACGTGGCTTCAGCTTTTTAATCAAGCTTTTGATATGAAGTTCGAGAGCGGTGATGCATGTGAAGCGTGCGTCGATCTTGCGCTCCACATCGCGCTTCATCCGGTGGCGCGTATGCTGGAGAGCCTGGCTTTCAAGCATCTGCTCGAATTTGAGGATCACTTCTTGACGAACTGCTTTCAATACCTTTTTCGGATTTTTTCCACGTATTTCCGCCATTGTTTCCACTACTCCTGGGGAAAGGAATATATTCTCAATTTCGGCCACTTCCGGCACGAGTATATGCTTGGCGCGAAGGTAGGCTACTTCCTGTTCGCTTCGTCGGTCACGGTCTACGAGGCCATAGCTTTCTATGCGGTGCATCGAGCGAAGAGACTGCATTGTGCGGGTAGACTCTATCACCTTGTCGCAGCTGCCGAGAGGTTTGACCGTGAATTCCGGAAATACGACGCTGTAGAGACGCATGTCGATGCTGTGGGAAGTGTCTCCCTCCGTAAAAAGAATCGGACGCCTGCTCCCCATCATCTGCAGGAATACTTCGTCAGGAAGTTCTCCGTCAGCTATTATCTGATATCTCCATGAGTGCTCAGTCGCATTATAGTCTTTTATCCAGATTGCGGTTCGCTTTGTCTGTCCGGCCATGAAGTTGGCATCGTAAGTGTCATAGACGAATCTGCAGTCTGATCGTGCGCGTTCGATGCTGTCCCATAGTATTCCTACTGCTGTAGGGTGAAGGAAGAGGGTAGGGGAGTCTACGAGTATCAGGGCTTGTGGAGGGGCGAGTATAGTAGCTGCAATGTAGTATAGTGCGGCTTTTTCCCCTCGGCTCAATGAGCGGATTCCGATAGAATCCTTGCCGGATCTGTTTTTGATACGGGCTTTTCCTTTTTCGATGTCAATTCGGTTGCCCGGAAAAGTCTCTTCCCATATCTTCTTGAGAACGCGAAACCGCACTTTCTCCTCTTCGAGGGAAAGCACGGTTATAAGTTGCGATAGGGATCCCGTGACTCTACCCGGCATACCCCCTGTGACGGCCGACACCATGTACGCGTCGTCGGCATTGAGTCTGGCTATCTCATTCATGAAAAGCGATTTTCCGCTCCCGTTGCCTCCGAGAAGCGTGTAAAGACGGGCCGGGCGTCTGTTGCGTTCCGGCATGCGTGAGCCTGCAGAGTCAGGCGGGAGGGAGATCGATTTCATGAGTGTTGTGAGTGTTGTTAGGTTGTGGAGTTTATGAGAGGGCGGAAATCCGGGCGATATATTTACCGATAATATCAAACTCCAGATTGACCTTTGTTCCGGCTTCAATCTCCTTGAAGTTGGTGTGATCGTGGGTGTAGGGGATGATTGCTACGCGGAAATTGTCAGCCTCTGAGTCGCATACTGTCAGTGAAACACCATTGACAGTTATAGATCCTTTCTCAACTGTCACATATCCTTTTGCTGCGAGTTCAGGACGGAAGTCATATTTAAAAGAGTAATACCAACTGCCATCGAGAGGTTCGACTCCGGTGCATATGGCAGTGGTATCGACGTGTCCCTGCACAATGTGACCGTCAAGTCTGCCGTTCATTTTCATCGAACGCTCGAGATTGACGAGCGACCCTGGCTTGAGATTGCCCAGGTTCGATCGGTCAAGGGTTTCCTGCACGGCTGTCACTGTGTATGTCCCGTCAGAGTTAAGGCTCACCACCGTGAGGCATACGCCATTGTGGGCTACTGATTGGTCAATTTTGAGTTCGTCGGTGAACGAACACTTCATCGTGATATTGACATTGGTACCGTCTTTTTCAATGCGGACTACCTCTGCCGCTTCTTCTACTATTCCTGAGAACACTGTGGTGTAGTTTAAGAGATTAATGGTTTAATTTTTGTGAGCTAAGTAGCTCGCAAAAATTAATGATATGATAAGTGCGAGATAATCATGAGGCAGCTTGGCTGCGGAGCGAAGGAGCTTAGCGAGCTAAGCGACTGAACGACAATGCCAAGATGGCCAGGATTAGCCGCAGTTATCATATCAAGACCCTTACATATGCTTGGTTAATATATGTCGTTTAATTTTTGTGAGCTACTTACTCACATCTTTAAACCATATTATTTTCCGAAGAGACCTTTGAGTGCATCTACAGCTGCATCAGTCGCGGAGTTACCAGTGGAAGACCCTGAGGCTGACTGTCCTTTCATTTTGAAGCCGATGCAGATGCCGTCGTATTCTTTCAGAAGTTTGTCGGCTGTAGATACCATTTTATTCCCACTGATTGTAGCAGCCAATGTCATGATTTTCTTGATCTTGTCAGCGTCAAACATTACGTTGACACCGGTAGGTGTCTTTTCTACGTATGCATCCATACTGCCAAGCTTCATCATGCCTCCGGCATTGAAATTGAATTTGAACACTCCTTTGCTCTTTACCTCAAGAGTGCCTTTGATGGGGAGCTTCTTTATGGTAAGTGTGAATGCTCCGTCTTTTTCTACGGTCAGCACCGCTCCTGTAAGCCCAAACTTTTTATAATACTCATCGAGTTTGTTCTCTACGGCTCCGGCAGCTGCTGAGCCACCGGCCTTCTTGAGAAAATTGTCGCTCTGGAAGCTTACTGCCGAGCCGGTTGAAGTCCATTCTCCGGCGATATCCTCTACCGTGAGGTCTGTCTTTGTGAATACTCCTTCCACAATATTGCCTAATGCACCTCCGGCGCCTCCGAGGATGTCCTTAAGATCTGGTGTGGGAGTAGGCTCCGCGAATGTAGCTGTGGAGCATGAGAGAGCAATGGCAGCTATTGCCATCTTGAGAAGGCTTGTCTTTTTCATATGTCTGAATTTATTGTTTGATCTGAGTTCTCATTATTAGACAGAGAATGCAGTATAATGTTTAAACAACTTTCAGACTAAAAAAGTTAGAGAGCAAAAATTTGAAAGCGGACTCACATGCCGTGCGTCCGCCTTCCGTTTGAAGTGCAATGAAGCGTACAGAGTGCGCTTGTTGCTAATAGTCATAGTCGAGTGATAGCTGGTCTACGTAAAGCACCGATGAGGATGATCCCGTGAAATAATCTCCGTATTTAGATGAAGCACAGGTGATCATTATATATGTGGGCATGATCGAGGTGCTTCGGTATTTAAGTTCAATCTCAAATTCTTCATACGCCTCCATTGACGTGCCGCGCTCAAGTTCGCCATATCCGATCACGTAGCTTGCGTTCTTGTCGAAGAGCTGGCGGTTGTTGGGGTTGGTGCGTATTTCATAAGGAGCCGTCCAATCGGTCATGGCAATGTAGATGGAGCATGTGTCAGGGCGACCCTTGAGGTATTCCATCTCCTTGCTTGAGTAGTTTATATCGCCATTGGTATATTGGTAGTAGCCGCGCAGTTTGGTAGGCCTTACTTTCCATTGGCGCCCGAAGTCAAGGATACCATTGGTGCCGTCAGTCTTCTTATACATTCCTGTATAGATCGATCCTGCTGCAAGTTTTCCAATACCTGCGATTCCCTTGAATTCTGTCTTCAGTTCGGCTGACTGGCCTGATAACCCGGCCGGAACATAGTCTGATGGTTTCACATTGCTTTCTCCCAGGGTGGCGGCTCCCGTGTTGCCGGTATCCCAGAAGCGGCTTCCTTCGGGCCAATCTGTAGCACCTTCAGCCCAAGGACACCATATACGTCCGTTTTTCCACCAATTTTCGAAATCTCCATCAGGTAGCGTTTCTGTAGCTTGGGTGGTGACAGTTATCTCGTTGCCTACGTTGTCACCGCTCCTTGAGCGCACGGTGTATGAAGTGAGTGGTTTCAGATGCTTGATGCAGCAGCTGAATGCGCCATCTTTGTGTGTAATATCGGCTTCAGGCACGCGTGTCCATGCGGATGCGCCTTGTTCTTGATATTCGAAATAGTTAGTTGCGTCGGCCGGACCTTCACCATATGCCCATACCACCATGCTCCATGCATCTACGGCGGTAGTGGCGACAACCTGTTCGGTCCTTTGCGCATAGATGGTCCAGTCTTCGGTGCGTCCCCACGCGCTGACATCTACCCTGTAAGGAGAGTTGAGATCAATATAGGAGCCTTCAGGAGTGGCAGGTGTCAGAGTGGTGATGTTTTTGGGGCCAAGCTTGATTGAAGTCACCTCCACTTTCGAAAGATCTGCCTTTTCAGGCATGTTTACGATGATACGTCGCCCTACGGCGTCGATCACTGTCTCTCCAATCTGTCCGGCTACTGTGAAATAGCGTTCTATTTCCTGCTCCGCAGATATCATCCACTGATAGCTTTGGTAGAGTCTGAGTTCTACTGTCATAGGCACCGATAGGTCCCACGACCCTTCGAGTAGGTCTTTGTTGCAGGTGGCATCAGGCGAATACTTAAATTCAGTGAAGCGTACGGCTTGAATATCGGTTTCTTCGTCGAGGAAGAGCTTTACGGTATAATCAGCCGAGTCTATCCGTGCAGGAGCCGATTCTCCGGCTGCTTTTATTGCAAGAATGTTCTGCGGCAGCTTGGGGTAGGGGAGGTCATTGTGGATGCAGCTGGAAATAGCCGACGTAGCTGCTGCAGCTGCAGATATAGAAATGATAGTGTATTTTAAATTTTTCATGTGCTTTTCATATTATGATTGATACTCCAAAGTTGATGTTGAAGAGATTGAAGCGGAAATTGATGCCGCTCGTGAATCTGCTTCCCGATTCCTCCCCATTTTCCCATTGTTTTTCATCTTTAAGATGGAAACCGAAGATGCCGAAGGAGAGGTTGAAGGCAGCATTCTTCATCATCATTATGCTTACTCCGGGAGAGTAATTGATGTTGAAACTTTGCGATTTTGTTCGGGTGTCGCGCAGTTCGCCGTCAAAGGGGCGTATGAAATGCGAGCTTCCGGTTCCTACTGATATCTCAGCCTCATTGAAGACAGCGAAGCGGCCTCTGCGGCTGAGTCCGAAATATTGCTGTAGGAAGACGGCGGCAGCATACGAATCGGAAGTATATCTGATATCATGGAGATTGAAGCTCATGTCTTCGTCGATGTCGACCTTGAAGGAGTTGATGCCCATATCCCCTTTGGTGAAAGCGAGGCGCATACCTACGCAAAGGTTGTTGCGCAGGAAGTAGCTTACAGATGGCTTTATACTGTAGATTTTTCCATGGAGGTCAATGTCGTTGATGAGGGTGAGTATCTCCATGTCTTCTGTGTTTAGTTCGCCATAGTTTGCTGTCAGGCCGATATGCCATAGTCCTTTAGGATAGATGAGCCAGTTGTAGAGTTTGCGGTCATACCGTCCGAGGCGTTTTGTAGGAAGCGCCATGGGGATTGAGTCTCCTCTCCAGAAGGTCATCTCATTTAGATCAACTTTTCCAGGGGTGTATCCCTGTGATTTCCCGTTCAATACGCTTTCGACTGCCGATACGTTTTCATCGGGAATCCAGATATATTGGCCCCCATCGCGGTGTTCTTCCGGAAGATACCATACCGGGCTTTCGATGGTGTCGCGGACAGTGACGTAGACTGTGTCGGTCACTGTCACAACTGTTTGTGTGATTCCTGAGTTTTCGTGGACAGTACTGTTGGTTAGGCTGTTTTCTTCAGTTATGACTGCTGTCTGCACTTCCGGCTGTTTGGGAGTGGGATTGGGGATCTTTCCGCTATGCGGTGATCTCTTCTGTGTCTCGATGTTTTCTTGCGCTTCAAGGAGTTTGAGAGCGGTCTCAGAGAGTTTGTTAGCTGTTTTTGAAAGCTCACCGAAAGATTCAATGAGGCTTTTGGTTGCGGAGTAGACGAGTGTATCGGCCGTTTCGGGATGGGCCGGGGTGGAGGTGAGGGCATGAGCAGGAGCCGTCGCAGCGGTAATGGTCTGGGCAGCGAACAGAGTCAATGCGGATGCCGTCATTGTCAAGATAGATTTGGCTCTTGTTTTCATGCTTTTTATAGATAGAAGGTCACTCCGAAGGTGATTGAGAAGAGGTTCACCCTGAAGATAGCCGATTTGGTGTTTCTGTTTGCTACGTAGATCTGGTCAGTGATGGTCTTGGTGTGGTTATAGTCGAAACCGAGCACTCCGACATTCACCTCGAGAGCTGAGAAATTGTTGAGGAATATCGACATGCCTGGAGCTACGCCAATGCCTAAGTTGAAGTTACGTTCGTAGTTGCCGGTAAGGTCTTCACCCATACCGGTCATAAGTTTGGCTTGTCCGCCGCCGAGTTCAAGTTGGACTTCTGTGAAGAGTCCGAATCGTTTTGATTTCCCGAGGGAGAAATAGTTTCGGAGTGCAGCCATTCCGTAGTAGCTATGTGAAAGACGGTAGAGATGGTCTACATCGAATCCCATATCAGGGTCAAGCACTATTTCAGCGCTTTCAAGCTTTGTGAGACTGCGGTTGTAGCCAAATTTGCCGCCGGCTGCCACATCGTTTTGGAAGGCATACATCAGCATAGGGGAAAGCTTGAAGGAATATGTGTCGCCGGTGACGCCCTGCAATACGAGAAACTGATAGTCTTTTTGGTTAGACTGGCTATAGGAGACACTGACTCCGGTGATCCATTGTCCTTTAGGCACGAAGACCACCGATTCGAAATCGGGAGAGAACTCTTCTTCCTCCGCGTGCAAACTAAAAGACCCGGCGGAAAATAGGAAAGAGAGCAGTATTAATAATAAGGAGTGGAATCTCTTCATAATTATGTTTTGGGTTTATGCAAGCCATATCCAGCTCTTGACAAGGTATGGAGTGCCAATAACGATGCAAAATTAGCAAATTATTCCAAAATAACAGTGATATTTGCAGAAAAAATCATTAATTTGTCCCAATTTGAACAAAACCATCACGCAAAGACGCTAAGAGTTGGTGCTATAAATCCATCCAATTGTTTCTTAAACTTTTGTTGAGTTCTTGAAATATAATGGAACTCCATTTGTTTCCAAAAGGAATTTGGCTGCTACTTTCTTTTGGTAAGCATTATTTCTTGGCACGGTCTGATTAAAAACTGCAAAAGCTTCCACCTTTATGACTTTTGTTATGTCAACTCCAATCTTATTACATCTCTCAGCTACATCTTTGAAAGTGTTGCAAAGTTGGCTCTTGGCTTTCTCATAGTTTTCTTTGATTGAAGAGTCTGTATTATTTGTCGCATTTGACTTGAATTCAACGAATCCAATATGTTCTTCTGTAAGGAATGCACAATCACATTTACTATTTTTATTATACAGCACTCCATCAATATGCCAAAGAAATAAATCTTGATGATGAATATTTTCAACTTTAAAAGTTTTATCCCTTCCTAACCCGCTTGTATCAGTGATAAAAGTGGAATGACTTACAAGTGTATCGTCGTGAATGAATACTATACCTCTGTCAGTCCATTCAAATAGTTCTTTTAGGTAGTCTTGCTCTGTAACAATATCTTGAAACTTTTGACTATCCTCAAAAGCAAACTTAAGCTTGAGGTTATAAATGGGCGTGAAAGTCATTTTAGTAAGTCATTTTGAGTTTATATACCTGACAACAGCATCTTGCAGCGACTCAAATTCATTGCCCAGTTGCTCCGAGACCATATCTAATGAATTGAAGTCAATCATTCTGGTTTCCGGGTCAAGTAAAGACGTGCAGTACACTCCTCTATTAATCTCCTTACCTAAAGAATACACTGCGCATTCATTCGATTTCAACTGGTACTCTTCAGGAATTATCTCATCAACATATTTTTTAATACCTTTTCCATATTTCTCTGAGAGCATTCCTGCAAAAAGAATATTGTTCATAGCAGACAAGAGGTATGGACTGTGAGTAGTGATCGTCAAAGTGCGGTCTGAATTTTTCACTGCTTTCAAAATTTCCTTTAGGAGTTCCACCTGCTTGGTTGGAAACAAATTGCATTCAGGCTCTTCGATCACATAAGAAGAGTATTCTCTGTTTGCAATGGCATATTGAAACACGAGCAACAACGGCACTAATGACTGAATGCCGGATGATGCTGCAGAGATGGGTATGGTCTTGTCATCCCATACGATCGTATCTTCAATCCCTTCATGTTGAAATGAGACATCCAGCAAACTTATATGAAACCGAGGGTATTCAGCCTTTGCATTGTTGAGTTCCACCATAAAACGCAAGAGGTTTGTAGGCACAGACGATTTAGCCAAAGTCAAGGCGGGCATTAGATTTGTAAGCACCGAATATATGATTCTTTCAGCTGGGATGTAAAGGGAATTTGTGAGAAGCTCAAGCATTTCTCGATTCTCCAGGTCAATGGCAATCTTCTTCAGTTCTTCACTGTGATAGAAAGTCTTAAGCCTTAAGATTTGATTAGATATAGCCTTGGGGTCTGTAGTTTTATCCATCCCTATGATCATATAGAAGGATATGCGGGAGGAAATAATATCAATGTGAAATTTAATGTCATTCTCTTCCATCTCATAAATTATGGAATAAGGATCCTCTGCATATATCTCAAGATTAAAGTCCTTAAGTAGACTATTCCACATTGGTTGTCCACCTTGAATTAGCTTGTATAGACTGACATGATCGGTAAAGATAGTGATCAGCTTAGCTAAGGTGCTTTTTCCAATAGATTGCTCACCGATAAACATGTTGATAGTGCGAAGTTCTATCAAGGCCTCGCTTACCGGCCCAAAATTCTCAATATGCAGCGTTTTCTTTTTCATAATCAAGTAAAGATTTCTTGAAATACAAAATTAATGAAAAGATTTTCATTGACCAAACGAAGAGATACAAAAAAGAGATACAAAAACTTAACACAAACATCGTTTATGGTATTTGGAGCAATGACATTTCCTAAAATATAAGAACTGGATAGCCTTATAGTTCTTTTGCAAAGAAAAAGATATTCTCTATTTCATCTTCAAGGCTATCGCTTTCCAGGTCAAACGAGATTCCGGACTTCTCGTCCATATTCCTCTCATTAAGATCAAGTGTATCTTCCGACATTATGGTGTAGTCGTGACTTTCCGGAAAATGGTATGCTTCATTCTTTTCACAAGACATACCTAATGTAAACCATATAGATATTGTACCAATCACAATCATATCGGAGGCAAATCTATTGGTATTTATAGTAGATTTGCTCCTCACATGTGAGGCTTTCTTTGTCACGCATCTGTTCTCTATTTCAGGTCTTTTTGTTTTTAGCTTATTCATATGGAGTCTTTTACTTTCACAGCCATTGACTCCATAATGGCATTTTTTATAGGTATTGTAATAACGAAAAACGGGGAGCCACACCTTGCTCATTCCGCTCTTCGAGGCCCTGAGATTGCCATTGCAGTAGAATGAGCAATGGTAGAGCCACCCCGCGAAGTATGTATATGCAATCTATCCAAATCACTTCATAAAGAAGTGATTTGAAAGCACATAGACGTACCCGTAGGGCATCTACTATTGCTTCATTCTTGACTGCAAATTCAAAATTTCTCAGGTTTCGAAGAGCCAAGAAATAAAGCGTCAGGTAAACGCCTTTCGTATGTAAACGAATCCCAAAACTGATAACATCCACCTCTGAGGTGTTGAATATCCTGGGGTTCAATTGCAAATTTAGCGATTTTTTTTGAACCGGCAAAGGATTTTAAACTTATATTTTCGATAAAAAAATTATTGAGGAGGTCTTGATAAAAAATATACGCAAGGTATACGGAGTGAAACCTCAGCATATGCCATCTGATAAAGTGTATTGAACTTCCCACGCCTGATAAGGAACTCGCCAAATGATGGCGTCCCCGGCATGTAAATATTGTTCAAATTGGAGCATTGTTAAGAAGAAATGGCGATGTTTTTTGTATTTTATTGGCTTTTTTGTAACTTTGCATTGACATAAAAACTAATAACTGAACGATGACGCGTGAAGATCGGCACTTCAAAGGTCGGTTTTTACCTTATTCGTATATATTCAAGAAAATAACAACAATAACAATATTATTATGAAACTAACATTTAAGAACGTGGCTTTCGGGCTTGCACTTGTCGGGCTTGCTTCCTGTGCCAATGAGGCACCGTGGGGCAACGGCAATCGTGGCAAGGGTGCGATAAACCTGAAGCTTACAGCCGACACCGCTGTGGAGGACGCGCTTCCGTCAGTACGTGCCGGAGCCCCGGAATTGGTCGCACCTGATGTGGCTGACTTTTCCATTAAGATGTATAATCTTGACACTGAGCAGGTTCAAACCTGGCGCACGTTGGAGGAATTCAATACCTACAGCCAGGAGCAAGGATTCGATGTGGGTTCTTACACACTTACCGCCTATTACGGCAACATCAACGACTGTGGATTCTACAAACCCTTTTTCGAGGGAAAAACAGATATAAATGTGCTTGAAGGTCGTGAAACCAGTGTTGATGTGACTGCTCAGCTCGCTAATGTAATGTTGAGTGTAGATTATACAGACAATTTCAGAAATTATTTCCGTGATTTCAGTGTGACTGCCCATACTGATGGTCATGCAAATGTCGTTTTTGGCAGGAGCGAGACACGCGCAGGTTTCCTTACCCCCGGCGATGTGACACTACAATTGACAATGACTAATCCAAGTGGTAAGAGTGTGACTATCACTCCTGCTCAATTCCCTGCCGTAGCTCGTCATCATTACCATGTGACTTTCGATGTTAATGCGGATCCGATGGGTGGAACTACACTTGAAATTGTGTTCGATGACAGTCTGACTTCGCAAAATGTGACATTCAATCTAAGTGATGAACTGTATAATGCTGAAGCTCCAATTGTTCACGCTGAAGGCTTCACAAGCGGTCAGATGTTTGAGGCTCTGTCAGGTAATCCGGCTCCATCACAAATCAAGTTTGAGACCATCTGTAAAGCTGGCATCCAGAGCGCTATGCTCAAAATTGCTCAGGTCAGTGGTACTCAGCAATATGCTCCACCATTTGATACGGAGCTTGATCTTGTTCAGGCTGATGAGTCAACACAGTATCAGCTTGGAGAGAATGGAATAAAGGTAGCCGGTATCTTCAAGAATCCTGAACAAATGGCAATCGTTGATCTCACTGATCTTCCACGCTATTTGCCGGAAGGTACTTTTGAAATTACATTCAACGTTACAGATGCATTAGGAAGAAACAACGAGAATCCGGTCACTCTTAATCTCTCCACTCTTCCGATAAAGCTCGAAGTTACAGGAGGTTCAGCATTATATGAGTATCCCGGAACTGCTGTTACCACCACTCCTACAGTTGATGCGACTGTCATGGTCACTTATAACGGCTTGAATCCTGCTGAATGTATTTCCTTTAAGAACAAGTGCCGCACTGGTATCTTTAAAGATTGTGATATAGTGGACGTGAGGGAATCTACAGATACACGCAGTTTTGATGATAAGACTTATATCTTTAATATTAAGGTATGTGATGTAGAGACTTCGCCGCTTCCGATGGAGTTATGGTTTAACGGTGTGAAACGTTCTGATTTTACAATTGACATCATTGAGCCTGAATATAAGCTTGTTGCTGACCCATTTGCAACGTATGCTCGCTTTAAAGTTGAGACTACTAATGCCGAAGATATTCCGACTATCGTCAATGGCTTGACTCTTTATAAGGATGGCATTGCTGTTGATAGAAGCCAGATTGAAACTGATCCTGACAAGGGACTAATGACTATGTCTGGACTTGATCCTGATACTGATTACACTATCGGTTACTCTCTTACTTCTCGACCAAATGGCATTCCGGAGTCTCAGACTGTTAAGATACATACAGAATCAGCCTCAGATTTACCAAATCATGAATTCTCTGATACTGCGAATGCTATCAATATGACAGGTGTGCAAGTTGGTGGCGAATACACTGGTACAGCCTTCAATAATCCCAAATATCATTACTCCTCAAGTATTGTAAGGGATATGCCTGTAGGTTGGGCTTCTATTAATGCAAAAACATGCTGGTCGGGAGCATCAAATAAGAACACTTGGTTCTGTGTTCCTTCAACATATGCGGAAGATGGTAAGGTTGTTGTCAGAAGTGTAGGATACAATCATAATGGCACGACCCCAAGTCATGATAGTACAACTGGTCGATATTATAATCCTAATGCACCGATATTTGGAGATAATAATAAAATTACGGGTGAACTCTTCTTAGGAACTTATAGTTATGATGGCTCTGAACATAGGACCGAAGGTGTGTCGTTCAATAGCCGACCAATTTCCGTCACCTTTGAGTATTCCTATATCCCATTAAATAATGAAAAAGCAAAAGCTGAGTTTGCTGTATGTGATGCCGCAGGGAATACTATTGCCTCAACAACAACGGAACTCAGAATGTCCGCAACTCCAACATCGACAACTCTTAATTTTAATGGATATTCAGAATTTGGAGTAAAGGCTGCATTTATAAAAGTGAAGTTTATATCATCTACAGCTTCCGTACCTTCAATTAATATACCAACAGGAGACTCTCTTAATGAATATTCATTGAATAATGTAGGAAATGGCTTGAGGAATAACACTTTGGATGCTAATTCATATCATGCTTTAGCAACTGGTTCTGTTCTGACGATCGACAATGTCAAACTTAATTACTAATTGAAGAAAGAATCATGAAATTATATAAAGAATTAATCTATTCAGTAGTTAGCGTAGCTTTGCTGACTGGCTGTGCGAATGAGGCTCCGTTTACGGAGCCCTCAACCGAGCAGACTACCGGCCAACTGATCACCCGCAGTCTTGCTCTTAAGCTGGGCAATACCGAGGGTATTGACATCTCTACTCGTGCGGAGTCTCCTTCTGCTGGTGATTTTAATGTCGTAATTTCTCGCAAGACCAAAACTCGTGATGGTGCTGGATCTGTCGAATACAAGTATTCTGATATGCCGGAAGTCTTAACTCTTCCCGTTGGAGATTACAAAGTTTTTGCTCATTATGGTCCGGATAAAGATCCCAATAAGTGGAATAAGTTATCAGCTTGGGAAGAACCGTACTATTATGGCGAATCTGAATTCGGCATCGATGCAAATAAAATCACTGATGACGTCGATCCTATCGTGGCTAAGCTTTCCAATATACGGGTCACTATAGTTTTCCATCCTTCGCTGCTCGGTTCTATGAGCGATGACTCGAAAGTTGAGGTGCGCGTAGGAAATCAAGGCGTGATGACATTCAAACCAACGGAAACCCGTTCCGCCTATTTTAAATATGTGGATTCCTCATCGACTCTCGCCGCGACATTTACTGGCATTGTGGATGGTTCAGAAGTAGTAGAAACCCATACGCATGATCAAGTCGCTCCCGGAAACCATTATAAACTCACTTTCCGTATGCACGGAATTGATGACGATAAGCCTGGCATTGTAACAGGAACAGTATCTGTTGATGCAACAGTTGAGCAAATTGATATGAATCACACTATCAATGGCGAAGATGAAGAGTATTTCACGGATGATCAACGTCCCGTCCAAGGAGGACAGGATGATCCTAATCCACCTGTTGGTGACAAAACAGCTCCTCAGATTTTTGCTATCGCATCAGAAAATGAAGCGTATGCTGGTTTTGATATTATTGATTTGAGTAAAGTCAATGAGGTGACTGATCATCTTTCTTGCGCTTGGAAAGTTGTTTCTGAGGCTGAAGGGGGCTTTACCGGGTTCTCTGTTGATATTAAATCGGACACTCTCACTCCTGAAGAACTTGATGGTGTAGGTGTTGCTGATCATCTCGATTTGATTGAGCCGGGAGAATTCGAGGAAGCATTGAAAGGGCTTGGTTTCCCAACTCGCATTGGAGGATTAAATGAAGCTGAGTTTGACATAACCGGTTTCTTAAGCCTGATGACTGTTCTTGGAGAAGCTAACCATGAATTCAAGATGACTGTGACAGATGCGAATGGTACTTCTGTATTCTATCTCAGATTACACACTAATTAATATTCATCGGTTATGAAAAAGTTCGTAAAAAATACATATATAGCTGCATCCGTACTGGTAGCTTCCGCAGCTATCCAGTCATGCTCGATGGAAACTCCGTTTAGTGCAGAAGAAGGTGTGTTAAAGATGAATCTTGCCATCAATTCGAATGTTATAACTCGCGCTATGGATGAGCAGGAACTTGAAGATAATTGCGTCGTGTATATTTCGAATGACAAGGGACTGGTCTTCAAGGCAAAGGGACTTAGCAATATTCCTGAGCAGATTTCACTTCGTCACGGTAGATATATTGCAGAAGCTTGGACGGGCGATTCTGTTCCTGCTTCTTTTGATAGTAAGTTCTATCGGTGCTACGAACCAATAGACATTACAGAGGGAGTAAATGAATATAAATTGACTTGTTCGATTGCTAATGTCGTTGCGTCTGTAAACGCTAATAGTATCGATGACATGCATGTGAAGAATCTACATGTTACTGCATCCACCTCCAACGGTTCGCTCGAATTCACAAATGAGAATTTTAAGACGGCAAAAGGTTATTTTATGATGCCCTTTGATGCAGATGGAAATCGAGAATCTGTGCTTAACCTTACTGTGGAAGGGGAGAATATCATGGGAGAACCGTTCTCCAAAACTAAGACAGTGGAGAATGTTAAACCTGGATATCAGTACATCGTCAATCTTACATATGATGACACAAGCGACGAACCCAACGGTGGTGGCTACCTTACGATGACCATCGACGAGACTGAAATCCTTGTGGCTCATACTGTCGAGATTTTTGCCGCTCCTTCAATAGAGGGTGTTGATTTTGACATTGATAAGCAGATTATTGGCGAACCAGGTCAGTTCGTTGGAGATCGCCAGGTGAAGATTGTCGCTTTTGATGAGATTACTTCTTTCACTATCGAGTGTATTGATACAGAAAATTTAAATCTCCCTGCGCAAGCAGTAGATTTAAAATTCTGCGATGATGCAACTATTGCACAACTCAATGCCGCAGGTATCACTTGGGACAAGACAATAGAAGATGTCGAAAACAATAAGGATGGGCACACACGTCAGTTATCCTACATTCACTTTTCTGAGAAATATCTCAATAGCCTACCAGCAAGAGATACAGAATACCGCATTATATTGACTGCAACTGATGGCACGGGGCATGACGGCGTTCCCGGTAAGACAACTACAAAAACTCTCCGTATTGCCGTTGGTGAGAATGCCATTGTCTATGATGATCCTCTTGTACTGGAAGATGCTGTAGATCCTAACAACGTTATGGCTATTGGTGCATATGCTGCTACACTCAAGGCCTCGGTTAAGGATGAAACCGCTACCGGTTTGGGTATTCAATATCGTGAAGTTGGTACTTCTGAATGGACTAAAGTTCCAGTGAGCGGAACACGTGCATCGAAATTGGTTTCAGTGACTTTAACCAACCTTAAGCCTGGTACAAGTTATGAGTATAAGGCATATGCCGATGGATTTGAGTCTTCTGAGTCAAAGACTTTCACGACAGAGGCGATATTTGTTATTCCGAATGCGTCTTTGGAGGAGTGGAGTGATTTCTCTGAAAACAGCAAGGTTCTTCTGCCGGGAGCTGGCGGAGAACGGACTTTCTGGGACTCAGGTAATCATGGTTCTGCGACTATGAGTGTAACACTTACTCAAGGCTCTGAGGACATGAAGCATTCCGGTAGTAAGTCTGCAAGACTTCGTTCACAGTTTGTAGGTCTTGGAGGGGTTGCTGGAAAATTTGCCGCTGGTAATCTTTTTGCGGGAACATATCTTGAGACGCAGGGTACGGACGGTAGACTTGAATTTGGTCGTCCATATAATGGCAGTCATCCGGCAAAGTTGCGTGTTTACGTTAATTATCGTCCCGGAAAGGTTGAGAAGAAGGGCGACTATCTGGCAGTGGGTGCAGAGGATATAGGACAAATATATGTTGCGCTCACTACAGCCCCGATCGAGGTTCGCACCAAGAAATCTACTCAGAAGCTTTTCCCAACTAAGGCTGGTGATGAAGACTACGATAAGCTTGTGGCGTATGGGCAGTATACTTTCGAAGGAAATTATGGGCCGGATGGAGAACTTGAGGCTCTTGAAATTCCATTCGATTATTTCTCCAATGCCAAGAGTGTTAAGCCAACTCATTTGGTGATAGTATGTTCGGCATCGAAGTATGGCGATTTCTTCAATGGAGGAGAAGGTTCGTTGATGTATCTTGATGATTTTGAACTCGTTTATGAGTAAAATTTGATTAGATTTATGAAATGACATGGAGAGGCGGATCCTTTGGGTCTGCCTCTCTTGATCTATTATCGTTTGGGTGTGAGATAGGGATGCGCTTACTCCGAATCACCCCTTATCTAAATAAAATGGGTTCTTCTTCACTTTAGTTGAACATCAACCTTATTTGAGTTAATCCGACCAATTTTGTGCTGAAAGATCAGCGCCCCAAAAAACTGCGTAGCCAAAACTAAACAGTTCTGCGTCCATCTGCACGTTTTGGGCTAACTTGAAGTTCTGAGCTTTAAAATCCCCCAAGTTCATGCTACACATCAGTATTTTCAACTAATTTATTGGGGAGTGCCATCAGAAAAATTAGGGTAGGGCGCCCGGGGACGCGCCCGGAGGTCGCTAACTACACTGGCTACGCAGTAGTAAGCCTTTGGATTCTTAAATTAAATTGAAGAAGATCCATAAAATGATCCAAATCGCATGACGCCTGTTTGATTCGTTGTCTCTTCAATCCAACTCAATAAGAAACCTCCTTTTCAATGATCCAGCTTCCGATTGAACGGGTATTTGTCAAGAAGTTGGCACCTATAAGGAACTTGGTTCTGGTATTTGCAGCGAAGGGTAACAGGTAATTGTTGTCTATGATCTGCTTCATCGCCTTTTCAGGGCTTTGATCGATCTTGAATTCAAAAATGTACATGTAGTTCGGAGTTAGGATCTGCATGTCGCAACGCCCTTTGCTTGAATGTACTTCCGTGCGAACTGTCAATCCCATCATTTTGGCTGCTATGGCCATCATGTTTTGGAAGTGAATCTCTTTGTTGGGTTCGTGTAAGGAGTCGATGTTGGCAAATAGACTTTGCATTCTGCGCATATAGTCGTCTGGGCGACCTTCCATCAGATCGTTGACGAATTCTCGTAAACTGATAGGGGAGCGGCCGCCAAATCCTCTGAAGAATTTTTTATAGAGTGAATCCCAGAAGGCTTTATAGACTTCTTTGTTTGGAAAACCAAGGGTATATTCCTCCGTCATGGAGTCATAATCTTTGATTGTCAGGTAGCCTGATTGGTATAGGAATGGGACAATGTCTGAATCAATATCGGAGATATCACTCAATTCGAGTTCGTTGCGTTGAGCCCCTTCAAGAGTGTCAAGGCTGAAGTTGTGGGTTTCTACAAGTTTTACCAAATATGAAGGGGATCCGCTGCTATACCAATAGCTTTTGAGTTCATGGTCTTGAAATGCACTGAGTACACTGAAGGGATTATAGATATCTTCCTTTTTTGAAGAAAAGTGATAGCCTTCATACATTTCCTTAAATCTGGCCCATGCAATGTCGATGGAAAGTGCGTTTTCTTTTGCGAAGGTCTCAATTGATGATTTGAATCGGCAATGAAATTCCACTTCGCTTATCCCGCAGATGTCATTATATCGTGGCAATAGAGAGATGTCCTTCACATTGTTGATTCCACTGAATACAGACACCTTTCCAAATTTTGTAATGCCGGTCAACATTGCGAATTTTATATATTCATCATTCCCTTTGATGCAGGAGTAAAAACCTCGCAATTCTGCTTTTATCTTCTTATGCAAATCAATGAAGGTGATTCTTCGTTCGATATCATAAGTAGCTACAATATCTTTCAAGCATGAAGCTAAAAACAATAATTTCCGAAACGGCTGTTTCGGAAATGGCTGTTTCGGAACGCATATTTAAGGTAGTTTATCAGGATTTCCAAATTTAGATTTGCGTTTTGTTTGGCCGACACGCTGACCATTCTGACAATTCTGATGAGTCCAATAACAAACAAAGGATAGAATAGTTTATGTCGTTAACAAAATGAAATTAATTTTAACATTTATTGAAAATGTTGTAAATTAAGGTGATAGATGAAAATTATGCCGAATAGCATAAAAAATTAGCCAAAACACTTGCGTAAGGAGAAAAAAAGTAGTAATTTTGCATCCGCAATCGGGAAACGGCG
>CAYSMP010000043.1:0-24126 GCA_964432215.1 uncultured Sangeribacter sp. | reverse complement strand
CCGACAAATAGATCCATCTGCTCAAGAATTGATTCTAATCCGCTACCGTCAAAATTATTAGCCAGTTTGCTGCCAACCTTGTGCAGATAATCAAGAACGTGAACTCCGGAAATATCTGTTAAACTAATTTCTGGATTTCCACGGTCATCAAACGGCACACGGTTTGCCATCTCCCGAAGCTCATCAAGCACATAGCCTTTTGCTTCTATAGTAGATGAACCGGAGCGGATATAATATTTCCTTTGAGGATTATTTTTTGATGTAACATACTCAGGCACATCATATGGACGATTGATACCAGATGGGCACCATATAACAAGAATATACTTTCCATCAACCTCTAATTGCTCAGTGCGAGGAAGATAATAAGGATTAATCTTATTGTTATAATTGGTAATATCCTTTTGGATGTCGTCAATTTGCTCAATGGGTATGCCATAAACCGGACGTTTAGCCACCCCGTTTTCTTCATCAACACCGACAAGGATGTAGCCACCACCGATATTGTCAAAATCATTGGCGAACGCACAGATAGAGCGGTATATCCTATCTGGATTCCACCCCTTCTTAAACTCAATTCGATTAGATTCCACTTTCCTTTGCCTCAGCAGATCTTCAACATTTATCGGTAGTGCCATTTAAAAATTTAATGATGGATTATACAATCAACTTACAAATATAATAAATTTTTTTCAATCATCCAAACCACTAATGGGCGGTTGCTTTCTATTACCAAACCTTTTCATTGACCCTCGCGTTTTAACAATAGAGTTTTGCAACTGAAGTTGTATATTAGCCTTGGGAGACTTATGGGTCTCTTTAATTAAGAATTTAGATATGGAAAAACGCACAATATATTCTCATTTCAAGGAAATGGTGGAGAAATATCCTGACAATCTGGCGATTGTGGAGGATAGCCGCTCATTGACCTACTCACAACTCGACTCAATGGTCGACTCCATCTTAGCTAAGTTTTATGATCAGAAGCCTGCCTTTGTCGGCATTGTGATGCAACATGGAGCCGCACAGATAGCGGCGATGCTTGCAGTTCTGAAGAGTGGGGCGGCATATGTACCTGCCGAACCATTTCTCCCTAAAGACCGGATTGACTACATGATGAAGACTGCAGGAGTAAAGCTTGTAATTACAGATGAATATTGTGAGGACTTGACTCCGGCTAAGCAAAATTTCGAAGATCGTTCGACTCCTGATGGAATAGCATATATTCTTTATACATCGGGGACTACCGGTAAGCCTAAAGGTGTTATTCAAGAAAACCATTCAGTTGTGAATTATTGTGAGGCTTTTGAGGCTGAGATGCACACCGGCCCCGGTGACGTTATGCTTCAATATTCAGTCTGTTCGTTTGACATATTTGTGGAAGAGGTATTCACCACTCTACTTAATGGAGCGACACTGGCTATTCCGACAATAGAGATACATAATGGGCCATTGCAAGGACTTATGGATTTCTGTACCCGTCATGGTGTCACCATTATTGATGGTTTTCCATATCTTATTGCCGACTTGAATAAACGTCCACACCTGCTTCCGAAAACAGTAAACCTTATAATCAGTGGTGGAGATGTGATTCGCGCAAGTTACATTACTAATTTGCGAGATAAGGGAATCAGAATATATAACACGTATGGTCCTTCTGAGACTTGCGTATGTTCCAACTATTTCCGTGTCGACAATGCCATCCCACTTGAGGATGGAACTTTCTCCATTGGTAAGGCAATCAAAGGGGTAGAGGTAAAGATTCTTGATAAAAATCTAAAGGAGGTACCGCAAGGGGAAATTGGGGAAATCTGTATTTTTGGTGAGGGTGTCAATCAAGGTTATCTGGGCAATCCCCCTGAGCAAGCAAACTTTGTGACTCTTCCGGATGGAACTCGCTTCTACCGTAGTGGCGATATGGGCTATGTGCTACCGGATGGCAATATGGCATTTCTGCATCGTCGCGACGAACAGGTGATGATACTCGGTAAGCGTGTTGAGCCGGAAGAGGTGGAAAATGTGCTTAACGATTTTCCGGAAGTTGACCGTGGTATTGTCCGGGCATTCTTGGACGAAGGGGGATTACACTATCTTGTAGCGTATATCGTGCCCCGCAAAGGTTTTTCTTTGCATGATTTACGCGGGTATCTCAAGTCGAAATTGACTGATTTTATGGTTCCTGAATTTTTTGTTGAAGTGAATGAGCTTCCTTTGACCCATAGAGGAAAAATCGACATGAAGTCACTTCCAAAAGTGCTTAAGGAAGGGAGCTATCAATAATTCATAATGCGTAATTACTTGTTTCAAATGGTAGAGCTTAAAGATATAACTGACATAGAAGAGCTGATGGATTGGCGTGAGGAGGTCATTGATCATGTTTTTGGAGAAATGGCTGGTGACAGTTTGCTTAGAGCCAACCGTCAGTATTATGAAAAACACATTGCAGATCAGACTCATCTTGCCTTTGTAGCTGTATGTGATGGCATGGAATGTGGATGTGGGGGAGTATGCTTCACTGATGAACTACCTTCCCCTGATAATCAATCGGGAAGATGCGCCTATCTGATGAACATATACGTTCGTGAGGCATTTCGAAATAAAGGTATAGCCCATAAGATTGTCTCACATCTTATTGATGAGGCGAAGAAATATGGATGCGGTAAGATATATCTTGAGACAACTGAGGATGGAAAACCCGTGTATTCTTCTTTAGGTTTCAGAGATATGCCGGATATGATGAAATATTATGAATAAAAAGATAGTAATAGATGGGTTGCAATGTCTTTGCAGCACGTCAGAAAGAAAGGATAGAATAGCGTATATTCTATATCCGATGGACATACTCTCCAATTGGATAGAGGATGCTGCGGAAAAATTTGATACAAACATTGTTGTGATTACAGGCATGGATTGGCAAAATGTGTTCAGTCCATGGCCGGCTCCCGGGGTGCCGAAAGGTACGGAGGATTTCAAAGGTGAATCTCCGGAATTCCTGAAGAAACTTCAAGAGAGGGTAGTTCCTGAGATAGAGGATCAGTTGGGTATTGATGAGAATCCGGAGCGAAGCTTGGTAGGAGTTTCGATGTCAGGATTGTTTGCTCTTTGGCAGTGGATGGTATGCGATACGTTTACAAATATTGCTTCACTGTCGGGTTCATTCTGGTATGAAGGTTTTCTAAACTGGATGAAAAGTATTTCAATTCCGGCAAAAACTGGTAAGGGTTTCTTCTTGCTTGGCGACCGTGAGACTAAATCAAAGGTCAAGGCATTCAACTCGGTAGGGGAGAATACAGAAGAAATCCTGTCACTGTTGAAAGCTGCCGGAATTGAAGTGGAGTTTCAGAGTGTACCTGGCGATCATTATTCAGATGCAATACCGCGCCTGAATAAAGCATTTCAAGGCCTTTATTCTATGAGATAGTGTAAGGCTGACTAATTTCGGTAGAAAGTATTTGCCGCATGGAATTGAGAAGGTGTGGATTCGATGCGAGAATTGAGTGATTGCGGTTTGTACGGATAGATTCAACTTTGGCTCCTGCTTCCGCGGCTATAAGTTGCCCTGCTGCTACGTCCCACCTATTGAGATTCAGTTCCCAATAGGCATCAAAAAAACCGGCGGCTGTATAGCAAAGGTCGATGGCCGCCGAGCCCATGCGTCTGATACCTCTTACGCAAAATGCCATACGGCTTATCTCTGCGAGATTGTTATCAGGATTGTCATTCCTGTCGTATGGCATTCCGGTGGCTACTACTGCTTTTGATATTTCAGTTTTGTCGGAGCAATGGATGGCCTGGCCATTGAGCCACGCTCCAACCCCTTTCACAGCATAGAAGCATTCTTGGAGATAGGGAACATAGACCACACCAACTACAGCTTCCTTATTATGCTCCAAGGCGATAGAAACGCAAAATAGGGGAAGACCCATTGAGAAGTTGGTGGTGCCATCAAGCGGGTCAATCACCCAACGCCATTCCCTATCCTCATGATCACGGCCTGATTCTTCAGATATGATACCATGCTCAGGGAAATGAGTGTGGATGTAGCGGAGGATTGCTGCTTCCGACTCCTTGTCGGCTATAGTGACTACATCACTATCGTTGAGCTTGGTGGATTGTTGTAGATTGTGGGTGCGAAAATAACGCATATGTATATCTCCGGCTTCTTTAGCCATCGTAAAAGCCGCTGAAAGCAATGGTTGGTGTTCCAGAGGAATATCTGCGAGAAATCTATTAATATTCATAACGGAAAGTTTAATATATCCTTGACCTTGACTTTTTGGGAATGATAGAATATTATCTTCGGCTTACAAGCGTCATTTGATGATATAGGAATTGAATGAATGAGCCGGAATGCTAACATTCAGATATTTCCCATTTATTTCTACTGTCAATGGCTGATTATTATCAGAGAAATTGCCGGCAACTGCTACGTATTCACCATTTGGGTTTCTCGCAATCAATACAGATGTCCGCTTCCCATCATTGTAATCATATCCCAAGATTTCTGCACCTTGATCCACAACATTGGAGAAATGCTTCACGGCATAGTATTCCGGGGTGTAGCGTAGCTTACGTGTCTCAGGGTCAAGCTCAACAAGAGCATTCTGCTCCCATCCCCACTGGCTGCGTCCCCTCTTTGGAAGAAGAAAATTCCAATTATACCATTCATCGCATCCCTTACCAATGTTATCGCCTATTAAGAAGAATGTATGCTCTCCGGCTTTCCAGTCCATATCTCCATTCCCACATTCGCTTTCAGAGCATATATAACTGAATTCCGGATACTGAGCTCTTATTGCAGGAAGTATTTCCCGCCCTTCCCATTGGAAAGCGAGCCCTGAAAGCTGACTCCTGAGAAGTGAGTCCGACAAAATCCTCTCCACATGATCTTGTCGATTGGTGTTGAATGTTCCAAGATATATCTTAACGTCAGGGTTCTTTTTCTGAAGTGTCGGAGCAAGGTAGTCGCGGTTGAACCGTACAGTCCCATCTGCTGTCCATGCGCATCCGGGATAAGGAGTATAGCTGTAAGCCTCATTTTGATATATTACCATATCAATTGGCACTCCTTCGTTTTTATATGCATCAACAAATTTGCTGAAATAATTTGCATACGCCTGTAGATATCGGGGATCTTGAATGAAATAATCCTGAGTTGCAAGACGGCGTGGAAATTGATTCTTTCTCTCACCAAGAAATTTCATCTCGTCTTCATCGATATCTTCCACTGAGCCGAATAAAAGATAATCCTTGCGAGGATCAGCGTTATTGTACTTGCTGCTTACCACAGGATAATCCCCATTGATTTTCATCCAACTTGGTGGTGACCAAGGCGATGTCCAAAAAGTAAGATCCGGATTATATTTCTGGGCAGCGCGGATAAGAGGGATAATACTTGTTTTGTCGCGGTCTATGTTGAAGTATTTCAATTCAAAATCTCCTTCAACTTCGTCGCAACTGAACCAACTTCTACCATAGTCGTTACAGTTCATTCCGATTCTTCCACGCGTGAATCGCAGGTCGCCATCCGGAGAAAAGAGATTGTGCATAAGCTTGTCCTGGTCATCACGCGAGAGGGCTATGAATGCATCCCAATCAAGTTCATTGAAGGTGGTGCCCCAATGCTTCAGTTTATGACCTTTATCTTCCGCCCCGACAGTTATCACTGGAGTTTGCGAGGCTTTTCCTTCCATCTTTATATTTTTCTCCTTCTTCCAGAAATCATTATCTGAAGAGGAGTACCATCTTACGTTTTGAGCTATACCCATTATTGGAAGCATCAATCCGATTATTGTAGCGTACTGTTTCATGCCTTAGATTTTTAGTAGATTGCAAATTTACATATTTTCTTTGATATTCTAAGGCTACATCTCAAAAAAAATGGGGACTAAACTCTTCCCTAATAAATTTCAATTATTATATACATTCCTTCATACCAAGATGATGCAACTAAGTTGCAAACTTAAGATAGGCATAGACATTCCAAATACCGAATTTGTTCTATCATAAAACAAGTTCATTATGGCATCAACACATTCACATGGTCATGCTCACCATAATCACGACCACAGCATCAATAGCTCCTCACTCAACACTGCATTCAAACTCGGCATAGCTCTTAATGTCGGTTTCGTAATCGTAGAAGCTATTTTCGGTTTCATATACGATTCTATGGGACTTCTTTCCGACGCAGGACATAATCTATCCGACGTATTTGCCCTTATCCTCTCCATGGTAGCATTCAAACTTATGTCGAAGAAGCCGGATGAGCGTCACACTTATGGCTATCGAAAATTATCCATTCAAGCATCTCTGCTTAATGCTCTTCTTCTTCTCGTGGCTGTTGGAGTAATCCTTGCGGAATCCGTCGACAAACTCATGCATCCTGTTGCCGTGGATGGCGATGCTATCGCATGGGTTGCCGGTGCCGGAGTAATTGTCAATGGCGTAACGGCATGGCTATTCCTTAAAGATAAGGAGAAAGACCTTAATGTCAAGGGTGCGTTCCTACATATGTTGGCAGATACGCTTGTATCAGTGGGCGTAGTGGTAGCCGGCATCATAATTCACTATACCGGATGGTATTTCATCGACCCAATAATTGGTATGGCAATAGCAATTATGATAGGATGGTCTACGTGGAGCCTCCTTGCAGAAAGTTTCAGATTGTCAATAGATAGTGTACCCTCTTCCATCGACATGAAAGAATTAGAGCAAAATCTACAATCAGTAGAGGGGGTCATCAACATACATCATCTTCATGTATGGGCTATATCCACAACAGAAAATGCTATGACAGTTCACGCCGTCATTGAAAATCCGGAACGGCTTGACAACATCACCTCACGCCTGCGCCAAGCAGCTGCCAATGCCGGTATTGCCCACTCTACAATCGAAGCCGAAACAATATCCTCCCCCTGCCGCGACACATCCCTTATCCTTCCTTGATATATGGTCTCAACCAATTATATATTTGCTTCCTGGAAGGAATGATAGAATTTTTGTCAATATATATGTGGCAGCATATGTAAGTATTGCTGTAATGAATATTGTCAGTGGAGTTGATACATGAGGATTTATTATGATGAATATGTAAGGGAGAATAAGCATGTGCATCAAGTACATACCATATGATGCTCCGGCTATGCTGTTTACTATTTTGAAAAGTCGAGGACCACTGTGTTTGATTTGTTTGATTAGCATAAATGCTCCAAAGCTCATTATTACCGGTGCAATAGATGTTGTTTGCCATGCAAGTTCAAGACTGCTTACTGCGTCTACGGTAAATGATCTTGTGTAGAAGGAATAAATACACATAATATAACCGATTATAAATAGAGGAAGGGCCATTAGAAGTGTCTTTTTCATGTTCCAGTCGAGATAAGTGCGTATATAATGAGCTAACAGTACATATCCGACATATCCAGATACATAATAAAACAATGGAAATGGATTCCACCAACACTCTCCGAATACATCTCCGCACAATTCATGTGCATGCCAGAATAATGTAGTGAATAACCACAAGATCAGATATCCTTCTTCTTCCCGCCTGCTTACGGTATTCAACCATGGAGTCAGTACCGGCATTATTATATATATACCTAAGAGCATATATATAAACCATAAATGTGATGCTCGTGGGATAAAATTGATGGCAACCTGCATTAGATTGCTTTTCACATCATCAATGGAATATTCACCCCACAATACAGGCAATACAGAGTATAGTAACAACCATACGATAAATGGAATAACAACACGGCTTAGCCTTTTACGGAAGAATGTAGAAGTATTGGTTCGTAGTGGTATCAGGAGATATGCTGATGCCATAAGAAACAGTGGTACGGCTGGTCGAACGAATCCGTTAATGAGGCAAACACTCCATCTGGCGAATTCAGATGGAAATGAGAAAGAATAATCATTTGAGTACACACATTCGGAGGCATGTACAACCATGACCATGAAGCAGGCTATCACGCGCAGCCAATCAAGAAATACAATTCTTTTAGCGGATGACATAATTGAAATTTTATTAAACGAAGTTGTTTAAATTTATAGCAAATTAAATTAGTTTAAACAACTTCAATGTTATGGAATTAAATTGCTCCAAAGGTCAGAAATACCTTTGAAGCAATTTAGAATAATCAAGAGTCAGTACTCAACGAACTATAATCTTCTTACCATTGGCAATATAGATACCTGGTGCAAGATTTTCTGTGGATGTGGCCTGTCGAGCGACTATATTACCATCTACTGAATATATATCTATAGGTTGACCATTACTATCGAAAATAGATTCAACGTTGGATCCTTCCGGAGAATACGCAACCTTGACTGGGCGTGATTCAAGCCCATTGGTATATAGTGCTGAAATAGCTACTTCATGACTATTGCCTGTATCCGGAATTTGGAAAGACGTTTCTTCAGAGTCAATTTCGGCAACTTTTGTTCCGTCGATAAAGATGTTGTAATGCTTTATATCTCCTCCTCCGCGTTTGTATGTGATGTCATCAATCATGAAGAAATACGAATCCCATGCTCCAGAGGTCTGACGGATAGCAAAGTATTTAATATCTGCTGGAATTAGGACTTTGATTTCAGTCCATTCGCCTGATGATGCCAGAATGTCTCCTGTCAATGGTACAAACTCAGAAATTTCTTTTATAGTTCGTGAGCCCCAAACACTGAATGTCTCTGTATATGGATAACCATCCACTACGTTATTATTAACCCAGAAAGAGATTTCGTTTTCCACGCATGGCAGGAGGGGACTGATGATCCAATTGTCTTGTTGTACAGCATTCCATCCTGACACTACGCGAGAAGCTGCCAAATAATGTTCCCCGCTGTGAGGTGCAAGATTAGGATAGGTAGCTGTCATGTCTATTCCAGAATTATCACCGGTATAGTCACGCGGTGCAAACACTGTGAAAGCATATTGAGTACCTTCTACTGGATTGATCATCCCGGAGAAAAGTCCTTGTACGGTACCTTCGTCAGCATCAACCATCATCCAGTCTCCGATATTGTCTATCATCCATGGAGTATAGGATTCAAAATCTTCCTCAATCACATCTGGAGTAGTGTCAGGTACAGTCCAACTAAGTAGACCAGTCTTGTCGCTTATCGTTACATTTTCTGGAGTTTTAGCTTCGGATTCTACAACCACGATAGTATGAGAAGCCATATTGTCAGCAATGAATTCGTCTTCTTCATATTGCAGTGTGGCTGTTAGTTCAATATCCTGTGATTCATACTCTGATGACGGAGCATACAGAATCTGGAAAGATGTATCATCCAGTGCTGCTAAACTTTCCACTTTTTCTTTCCATATTTCATTACCGCCTTCAAGTAGTTCTACTGAGAAATTTTCTGCAGTAAGTTCTCCTGTGTTTTTGACAGTTACCAAAATTTTAGCAGGTTCATCAGCAAGCCCTGCAAATACAGATGATGGTGAGGAAAGTTCAATTGAAAGATTATGCCTGTATAGGTCGATGACTTTTATATTGTCTATCCAAGCGGAACCATATTCCCATGTATTATCGTCCATTGCTTCAAATTCGATGTGGAATGCAATATTCACATAATCTCCTTTCTCAATGTTGGCAAGTGGGAATTGACATTTCTTCCATTCTTCTCCCAGCATGATGGAGCCAAGCTCTATCTTTTCCCCTGCGGAGTTAAGCGTATATGCTGATGCCAAGTTAACACGGTTGTTACCCTTTATATCGAAAAGCAAAGTTGGGTTGGTTGCGTTAGAAATATTGATTTTGCCGGAAATAATATCCTGCTGCTCATCATTGGTGGCATAATTGTCCATCTGTAGGCAATATCCGTCGTCATCAGAAGAATCAGATGCAGGATAGGCTGCTACATTTACATTCTTTTTGTCGAGTAGATGCCAGAATTTTTCATATGTTCCATTTGAGAAGTGCTCATCGAAAGGAAGCTGATAAGCTTCCCCTACAAGAAGAGTGGCCAATGTCTTTTCGGCTTCCCCGAAAGAGTTAACAGGAGCTACCATCCAATATTTGAGAGACTGCGCACAATTTATAGCATCAAAATTGATTAGGAATTCATTATTAGGAGTAGATCCAATCTTGTCTTCGGCTACGGCAAATCCATAAACCAAAGAAGCATCATATACAATATAAGAGACTTCTTCAGAATTTACCACACCACCATGGGTGCCAACTGGACGTGCTTTTTCCCAAGATAGTTTTACTTTATCGCCTTCGGCAGATGCCTTGATTGCCTCGATGGGTGAGGGAGAGTCGTATCCAACCCAGACTGTCGAGGATGAATAAGCGCCATATTCGTCATCTGCCCATGGAGTGACGCGATATTCATTATACCCAGCATTTGCTTCCTCATCCGTATATTCCAGTTCTTGACCAGGAGCGACGTTATCGAAAGTCTTTACGATGACCCCTCCACGTTTGATGACTATTTTCTGTATGCTTCCTGAGATGGAGGTGTTGTCTATATTAGTGGAAGGAGCCGTAAAACTAATGGTGACCACATGTCTTCCGGATTTGTCGGCTTGAAGTTTTAGATTGTTTACGGCATTAGGCGCGGTAGAGAGAGGACCAGCCTCAATATAAATTGAGTCAACTCGGAGTTTATTCATCCACGCGTCACTGATTGCATGAAGTCCAAGATAATAGTCACCGCTCGTCGCTACTGTGACATTTTCATTTGTATGTGATTCAAATTTGTTTTCAGCTTGATTGAGTTGCATGAGATTAAAGGGTTCAATCACAGTTCTGTTCATCCCCTTTACTGTGGGTGTTTTCCCCATCTTTACTTCGAGTCTTTCAGGCATATTGGAGGTGTTGTTGGCGCGAACCATTACTTTATAGGTGCGTCGTGAATCCATACGTATAGCCGGTGATATCAGCCAGTCATCAGCATCTTTTTCTGCACTTTGGTAGTATGCATAATGATGTGCTTGATCATATTCCCAAGTCTTATTATCTCCATTGGCATCATATTGAGTCCAGAGCCGGAAATTCTCAGCAGTGCGGAAATCCTCAAGGAAATCTGGGATAAGCGCTTCTCCGACGCTTAAAACATTAGAGACAGTTTCAGTACTTTTCATACCGTTGTTGTCGGCAATAACTCCATAACTTACTACAGAGAGGGATTCGGAAGGCAATTGATCAGAGAATTGAGTTGCTGTAATTCCTTGGGCTACGAGTTCTCGCTCTCCATTTATATATCTATAAATATCATATTTAAGTTCTCCTATAAATCCATCGTTGACTCCAGCATATGGCTTACCCCATGATAGAGTTACAGTTCCAGCCTCTGAACTTGGTGATAAAACTACATTCCTTGCTGCGAGTGGATAATCATATCCTGCCCATACAGTTGTATTTTCACCGGGCCCACGTCCTTTATCATTCCGGGCATAGATTGTAATGATACTGGTGCCATCGGTTTTAAGTTCAAGACTCGTGCTGATATTTTCTCCGGCCATACCTTCTCCAGTCATCACATCAGCTCCATTACATTGTATAGCGTATGAGATTTTTCCAGAGAGGGTCTGTCCTGCAGAAGTTAATACTGGAAGAGTGAAGAAAATATCTACTGTATGAAGTCCGCTCATTTCTACTATGCAGTCTTCTATAGCTGCCGGAGCATCGGCTGCTATTTCGGCTTCTACGGGAGATGTTATGGCATAGATAATGCCAACATAACTTCCACATAGGGTAGCCTCTCCGCTTGAGAGGTCGACCGTATACATTCCGGTATAGCCATCTTTATCAATAGAGGCCCAATAGAATGTGTTGTCGGCAGGAGATATTTCGCCTCCCTGCATATAATAATTGCCCTGAGTATTTGCAATCTCAATGCCTGTAAACCCTCTGCGATTTTCAAATCCAGTTGAAGCATTTATTGCGTAGAGGTAGCCATCAGTGGCTATACCATAGAGTATTCCATCGTGGAAACCAAGTGCTACATAAACGTTTGACAATGCACCTATAGAGGAGCGGGTCATACTTGTGTAGTCTATGATTCCAAGTTCATAGCCATTGAAATCCTTATTGTAGAATTCTCCATAAACGGTTCCCGATGTATAATCTTGCGTAGTGGCAAGAGCTACGAGCGAAAGGTCGGTTACTTTTAGTTGTTCATCTATCGACCAGTCAATGGTATTGTATGAGTAGAGTGTCGCATTTCTCTCCGCATCCATGGTCATACCATAGAATTTTCCATCTATCACAGCACTTCCATAGCAGAATTGCATTGATGCATCTGTCGTCAATGGGAAACCTACGGGTGCAGATGCCATGAAGGAATATATTCCTCGTTGAGATTTGTCGTTTTGTGGCCATTCGGCCATATACGACACATTACCCCACAAAAGGGTGCTTCCTGGGGTTTGTGGACTTACACGCTTTTGCGTACTGATAGTCTTCATTTTAAGCTGGTCAGGAGTAGCTTTCAACCCTAAATCAAAGGGGCGTGTAGCAGCTATAGAAGCTGATGTCAAAATCAGCAGACCGGTAGCAATAAGTTTTCTGAATGTTATCATGTTGTATTTGTTAAATTAATATGTTTTTTCGAATGAATGTAATGCTGCTGACATTTCGTCAATGCGGACCGGGTGAAGAAGAATTTCTATTACACGTGTCGGAAAATCGTCTTTTGAATGGCCATCATTGGATGTCACTACGATCATAGGAGTGTGGATATCCATCTCTTTCAAAGATTTGAAAATGGAGCCGTCTGCCAAGGATTCGTCGGCTATAATCAAATCTGAATCGGTATGGCATTTCCAAAATTCCTTGAATTCACTCCATGTATCGATAATGGCAATATTTCTGTATTTGTCTCTGCTGATAGAGACAAGACGCAAGAGTTCATTTGCCGTGTGGCACTCATCTTCTAATAATATCCAATCAATATATTCTTTTTTCATGTCGTAAAGATAGCTCTTTCGCTATGCGAAAGTCAATAAAAAAATGACGGAGCGTCAAAAACACTCCGTCAACCTTATAAAACCTTACTTGAATAGCAAACAGGGAAAGTTTGATTTTACGATATCCTCTAAGAGTTATTAGATCCAAACCAGTTAAGAAATTCTTTTTTCTTTGAAGTCCCCACTTCAACTATTTGTTCGGTTTTGCTAGCGGATAACCTTATCTTTAGTTTGTAGTTGAATGATTTTTTAACTTCTGCAATGGAATCTATGGATGCAATGACGGAGCGAGACAACCGAAAGAATTTATAATCTGGTAGTAATTCTTCAATATCGTTAAGGGAGGAAAAAGTTGTGATATGTTCGTTGCCATCATGGTCTATAAGCAATATGCATTTCATATCGCTATAAATCCAAGCGATATCAGAAACTTCTACGAAGCGGTAACTATCTTTGGATGGGATTAATATTCTTCCGGATTTTTCTTTGCTTCTGGAAGATGCATCCTTGATTTCAGAAAGAATTCTCTGGTCGATCATTGAGTGTTCTCTCAAAGACTCGAATTTGCGTATCGCGAAAAGGAGCGCATCTGTTGTGATTGGTTTCAGGATATAGTCTAAGCTATGCACTTTAAATGCCTTCAAGCAGAAATCATCATATGCTGTTGTGAAAATTACCGGAATAGGTTCGGTTATCTGTTCAAACAATTTAAAACAATTGCCGTCATTTAGTTCTATGTCAAGAAACAGTAAGTCAGGCACCCCGTTGGTGTCAAATTTTCTTACAGTGTCCTTTACTGAATCAGAAGTGAATGACAGGGTCCATTCCGGACGTAAATTTTCCAATATGCCTTGGATGTGGTGAAGACTATGGAGTTCGTTTTCAACAATAGCGTATTTCATATAGGATATGATTGTATTTAACTTAGAGGTATGGGACGAAGGCTACGAATCTTAAACCATCTTTCCCGGCAAAGAATTCTTTTCCACGATGCGAGTACAAATGTTTTAAATATGATAGACCAAATCGTGTACTTGTCATATCTGAATCTTTGGGTTGCAGAGGATTAGATACAGTGATGCCATCATTTCCGAAGATAATGTCTATTGAGATTGGGTTGGCAGTAGAAATGAAATTGTGCTTGGTGACATTTTCTACAAGCATTTGTAAAGAATACGGTATTATCTTTCGTTGCTCTGCTTCCGGGGGAAGCGAAATATTGACTTTTAGATTATTGTTATACCTTATCTGAAGTATACGTATGTAGGAATTGAGGAAATCCAATTCCGTGCTGGCATTAACTTCCGGCTTGTCATTGTGATTTAAAGTGAATCGATATATCTTTGAAAGGTGAAGCACATATTCACGTGCATCCTTGATCTCAGGGGGAATGAATGAATAAAGGATATTGAGTGAATTAAAGAGAAAATGGGGATTTATTTGTGCTTTAAGTGCTTCATACTTATAAATAAGTGTTTCTTGCTCCTGCAAGGCATGCTTTCTTAGTATTTGCTTCGAATACTGAGCGTAATATATTGATTCGAGTCCTGCTATAATCATTAGATTACAGAACATTGTGCCGGCATATTCTACAGGGTAACCAGTCACAAAAGTAAATATTAATCCTATCATGACCAAAGTGAGTGTAGAAAGAATTAAGCAACTTATTGCGCTAATAATCGGTCGCTTACCCTGGTTAAACTTAAAGATTAAGAAGTAGTTGCAGATGACAAGAGCATATATTGGGAAGAAGTTGTATATTATGCTCAAAACTGTCTCGTCAAATGAAAAAGGGAGTGGATCGCCATAACGCATCCAGCAATAAAATAATTCAAAAAATAGGGAATAGATCGCAGCTCCCAAAGTTAAGGAAGTAAAGATCTTTAGCCGTTCTCTAAATTTATTTTTTCCTAAATCCTTCACCATAATTTTAGTTGACCAATTCAATGGCTTGTTTGCCAGTGAGGGTTTCTATACTCATTTCGAGTGCCAAACAACGGTTGAAACCGCTTTTGATTTCCTTTGACAATGCTTCTGTATCATCGGGATTGCATCTGCGGCCCAATATCTCAAGAATGTGTCGCTTTTCGTCTTCCTCCTCTATAATCCTTATTTTCCCGAATACGATCACGCTTTGAAAATAGGTTGTGAATCCTTCCGGATGGATTTCATCTTTTGCTATGACAGTGAAACTTGCATTCTCATTTTGCCTGATTAAATCTAACTTATGGCCCACCAAAGCAGAATGAAAATACAGTTTACCTTTCTCGTAGACATGGCTTAGTGGAACTCCGTAAGGTATCCTGTCGTCGCCACATAAAGAGAGTACCCCTGATGTTGTATGACGGAGTATATTAATACTTTCTTCTTCAGTTAATTGTTGTTTGAAGCGTCTCATAATTCCTTCAGTTTATAAGTTTAAGACCTATTATTGAGATGATCAGTGTTGAGATAAAAAACAATCTCCAGAAGTTGGCAGGTTCGTTGAAGAATAGTATGCCGACAATTACTGTGCCCACGGCTCCTATACCTGTCCACACTGGATAAGCAGTGCCAATGGGTATGGTCTGCACTGCTTTTGCCAATAGAGTCATGCTAAGGGTAAGGCAGGCAAGGAAGCCAATACCCCAAAGACACCAGGGTGTTCCTGACAATCCTTTCATTTTGCCAAGACAAAACGCGAAACCGGTTTCAAAACACCCGGCGATAATAAGAAGAATCCAATTCATAAATATAATAAAGGTCCGTTGAGGGCTGCAGCAATACCTGGCGTCTCCTTCTAAGGTCTAAAATACAAAATTACAATTTTTTTGATAATAAGGGGAATTCTTGAAGTGTTCTAATGCTCAATTATATAAGTATATACTGTTTCTGAAATTTTTGCAATGATTTCTTCTGTCTGTGGCATATCATAGCCGGAATTTTCAATGAAGACTGCGATAGAATAGCTTCTGCCGTTGGGAAGATGTACGTATCCAACGTCATTGATTGCCATAAGTCTCCCATTAGGCAAGGTGAATCCGGTTCCTGTCTTATGTCCTATTATAGCATTCGTGCCCGTCAATGGTTTGGCAAGTCGATTCACTCCTGTAGCACATGTCTCCATCAACCGCTTCACATTACGGGTATACAGATCATCGAAGTCATGGTCAAAACTATCCAATAGGCGCACCATAGCAATAGGAGTTGCTGAGTTATCATAGCAACGTTGGTTGTCTTCATACATTTCTTCTTCGGTTGACACTACATTAATGTTTTTAACGCCAAGCCTTTTCAATGCCAACATAGCATTATCTGTTCCTCCCATTATTTTCAAAAGGATATCTGAAGCATTGTTGTCGCTCTGTTGCAGGGCATATGCCAATAGCTCTTCAAGTGTCAGTTGAAAGGTTTCCTCTCCTTCATATTTATCATGCATCGGGCTATAGGTGTCTGGTTTCAGGTCTCGTTGAGTTATGGTGATAGGATCGGAAATCAATTCATTGCTAACACGAAGATAATCTCCAAGTGCAACAGCAATCGGAAACTTATATACGCTCAGCATTGGGAAAGGCCGGTTACCATTGACTTCAATAGTATCCTTCCTGTCAATAATCACTGCAATGCCAATGGAAGCATCCTTCCCTTCTATATACTCCCTCAGTTCCTTTTGCAAGGAGGAGGACGATGAAGACATTGACTTTCTGCAAGAATTAGCAATAATTGTAATAATTGCAATAGCAATCAGTATCGTAATTTTTTTCATACCTTTCTTTGTTAGCGGTCAATTTGCGCTTTCAATGAATATGTAAGGCATAATTATTGGGGAAATAACTTGCAGAATCCCTGCTTGTTAAACTGATAATACATCTCTACACGTTCGGTCGTGTCATTCTCGAGAAGTAAAAGAAGTTCTTTGGCAAATTCAAGAGCAGCCGAGCCGTTGGCTGTCACTATGCCACCATCAGCTACCGCCTGCTCATGGATATAGTTTTCTGGATTGGTATAATTATCTCCACCCCATAATTTGAGCTGTTCAAGCCCGTTGCCAGTATGCTTTACTCCATTAAGGAATCCTGCTTTAGCCATGAATGACGCTCCATTGCATATTGCACCGACAATTTTTCGATTATCCAATGCATTTTTGACTATCGGGATAACCTTGTTTGCTATAGGGATAAGCCAACCGTAGCCACCGATTAATATAAGCGCGGCATAATCTTCCGGCATACTCTCGAAAGAATAATCTGGAAGCACCCTGAATCCACCGATAGCAGTCACAGGCTTCATTGTGGGCGCAACAATTTTATTGATGTATTTAGGGTTTGACTTTAGCTGCGATTCGTCACTGCTTATAGCCTCCATAAGATATACCATCTCATGCGCTGCAAAATCCGGAAGCAGGAGATATAATATTTCGTTATGCATATTCTTTATGATTTTTACTATTGTGTTTATATGAATGTCAATTCAACTGCAAAGGTACAAAATATTTCTGATAATAGTTTCTTGGTTTACCCTTTAACTTTATAACCGTCTTAACCTTCGACTTTCGCTTGTGGATGTTGAGTTATTTTGTAGATAGTATTACTCCTCCGATGATTAAAGCTGTTCCTATTGCCATTGTGATAGTAAAAGGTTCGTTAAGAATGGTTGCAGAGGCTATTATCGTGACAAGTGGAACAAGATAAATATAATTGGATGTGTTTTCCGGTCCTAAATGTTTCACTGCGGTATTCCACATAAGATAGCATAGGAATGAAGCTCCCACACCCAAAAACAGTAAATTAGCAACAATTGATCTAACGTCTGTCATAAGGATGTGATTACACGTAGGGAATATTACATAATGCAGTATGGCAGTTACTACGCCGTAGGCAAAAACCTTTCTCGTAATAAATAGATTATTGTATCGGCAGGCGAGCCATTTCAATATAAGACAATATCCTGCCCACGAAAGAGCCGCCAACGCGGTCAGCAAATCGCCAATAGGATTGATACCAAATTGGTTAGTGCCATTGAGAACAACAATCCCCACTCCGATAAATGCTAAGCTTGACCCTACCCACGCCAATGGTTTTATAGAGTCTTTGAAAACAATCTTGCCCAGAATCATTGTAAAGATTGGGGCACAACAGATTATTAAGGACACATTAGAAGCAAATGTTATACTCAGAGCGGAATTCTCCGCAATAAAGTATAATGAACCTCCTGTCACTCCAGCTGCCAGCATTAGCAACTCATCGGTTAAGTCTGAAGCCCACAGTCTATCGTGAGAAAAAAGGAGGGTGCATAGGTATGCAATCGCAAAGCGGATGATGAAAATCTCAACCGGACTCAATCCATATGAGATAAGAACTTTGGTTGAGACAAATGTCACACCCCAAACAATGATTGTGGCTAATGCCATCGCTCTGTATAACGCTCCTTTTGCCATGATATTCGTATTTTTTTAGTTGCAAAATTACAAATAATGATTCTTTTGTCCTATACTTATTGCAAAACTTGGGAAATATTCCTATATTTGCATTTTTGGACTTATATCAGTCCTTTTTATGTCGCATAATACAACTATAAACAGGAATTTTGGCCATGACAAAGCTTGATGAAATTGACATACGCCTTTTGAAGGCACTCCAAAAGGATGCCAAAGCAAACACTAAAGAATTGTGTGAACTGCTGAATCTATCAAAGACACCGGTCTATGAGCGCATGAGAAGGTTGGAAAAAGAGGGTGTGATTAAAGGATATAGCGCAATAATTGATAATAAGAAGGTTGGTCTTCCTCTTGTCGTTTTCTGTAATGTTTCTTTGGCTGTGCATGACGACGAGCACATTGAGAGTTTCAAAAAGGATATAGCGGAGATAAATGAAGTGATGGAATGCTATTCAACTGGAGGTTTCTACGATTTCCTTCTAAAAGTTGTCTTGAAGGACTTGGATGAATACAATAAATTTGTTTTTGAGAAACTGACTAAAGTACACGGCATAGTCAAGATGCAAAGCTCGTTTGTACTCAGTGAGATAAAGCATAAGACAGAACTTAACATTAAGCTTAGCTAAGTTAGACTTTCTTTTCATATTTATTGATAATATCAGGAGCAAAACGTTTACGCATCCATTTATTTCTTTTTAGATTTCGGGTAGGGGAGGGCATCCCATATTGCCTCAACCACTTTTAGGACCTTATGTCTATCAGTGAGGTCGAGGATATAAGCTTCCTTTGCACCCTGATATGGGCAACCGCATTCGGCATCGTTCATAAGCTCTGAAATACATGGGAGTTTCTTGACGTAAGCGATATTGTCGCATGCCGTTAATACACACTTTTCATTGACATATATGACATAATCACCCATCATCTTTCGACTGCGTACCTCACCCAAAGGAGCAAGCATATTGCATATTGATTCAATAAATTCGATAGAACAAGCCATAAATTACTCTTTACTTCTTTTCTAACCCTTTAACCTTATAACCGCCATAACCTTCAACTTTCGCTTGCAAAAGTTGAGTTAGACGAATATTTTTCCTTGATGATATTATAAGCACGTTTGACAAGATCAAAAATCATCGCATCCGGTACATCTCTGCCAAGTGACACATTGAGCCACAACCTCATATTCTTCCTTCCCGGAAGTATAGCAGTGTGGTTGATTGCTATTTCCTCAATTTCTTCGGAGGTGGAACGCACGGCCACCCAGGTGAAATCATCCAGATCGAACATGCAGAACATATGCCCCATCACATAGAATACAAGCGTGGCATCGTAGCGTCGGGCAAATTTCCCGAACGGTATCTTTTCCTCTACCTCACCCAGCGATAGGCAGAATTCACGCAACTCCTCTATATTCATAATTCATTATCAATTATCCAACAACCGACCGTAGTCATGCCAGTCACCAATCATTTCTCCTTTTGCGCTCGCCTCTATCAATTTTTTAAGGCGACTATTGAATAGTTCAGGATTTGCCTTTACTCTTTGGATATTGTCAATCCGCACTCGTTGATATAGCTCTGGAAAGGATTGGAAATTTTGCCATGCAGTAGGATTTAGGCTGAAGGCATTGATGATTTCCAGCTCAATAATGAACTCTGTGTCGAGATCAGGACAGGCAGAGCGACCTCTCTCTGTCATCAGTCCAAGTCTTTCGAGGCGCCGACAACGTTCTTTATTTAGTTCTGTCCATCGTCCGGATTTTGAACGGGGACCGAACCGCTGAAGCGAAATACCCTCCACATTTTTCAGTGTAGAGTCGATCCAACCGAAGCACAAAGCCTCTTCCACTGCATCAAGATACCACAGCGCATCCTCAGGAGGAGTCTTGCCACGCTTTACAGCTATCCAGCATTCCTTTTCTGTCGCACTATGCTCAGTTAGCCATTGTCGGAATTCAGTGCGATTGCTTATGTCAAGAATATTTTTCATTTGTTACTCTTCCGTAAAAGAATGAATTTCGATAAGATTCCCTTCTGGGTCAGCGACATAGCATGTGCGTTGTCCCCATGGCATAGTCTGTGGCATGAAAACAGATTTGGCTCCGAGCGCAACAGCCCTGTTGTATTCAACGTCAACATCCTTGAAGGTTGGCACGTGGAAAGCCATCTCAAGCGTACCATTAAGACCTTTAGGATAACTGTATTCTTGATTTGTCATCTTCTCAAATAGGATGCGTGGATACAACATAAGTGTCATATTGCCATGATGCATCATGACGTTTCGATCTTCACCGTTCCAGTTGGTCGTAAAGCCCATGACATCACGGTAGAATTCCACCATAGTCTTGTTGTCGGTCGTAAAAAGACCTATAGTATTGAAAGTAAATTTTGTTTCCATTATGGTATTGGTTTTAGGTTAATGTCAATCCAACTGCAAAGATACAAAATATTTCTTATAAGAAGCAAATCAAATTAAACGTGGATTATCCGCGCCGAATATTTTGAATCGATATGGGTACGGATGAAAGGAGCAATGGGGGCATCCTGACCGATTGACAAAGCCGAAGCGCATAAAATCAGGAGGGGAGATGATAGTGGGGCAGTGGAGCAGGCATTATTATTAAGAGTGGTATCATAGCCATGTCAGGAAAAATTATTAATTTTGCATCCGTATGGCAGTAGAATTTATATCAGGGAAAGAACATTATGATAAGGTCATCGCGAAAGTGGCTTCTGTGAAGAAGTCACTATGGATTGGTACGGCCGATATCAAAGATCTTCATGTCTGGTGTGGCACTACTACAGAGCCATTCCTTGCTGTCCTCGCCAAGCTTCTAAAGCGAGGGGTTGAAATTAGACTTATCCATGCCAAAGAACCGGGACCGGCTTTTCGTGAAGATTTTGACCGATATCCAATCCTGAAGACTGGCTTAGAACGGGTGCTCTGTCCAAGAGTCCACTTCAAGATGCTGATTTTCGATTTTCACACTGCCTACATCGGCTCTGCCAATCTGACGGGAGCCGGTATAGGCATGAAGAGTGACAATCGCCGTAACTTCGAAGCAGGAATCCTCACCAACGACCAGACTCTAATTGAAGCAGCTATGGAGCAATTCGACAGTGTATGGCGTGGTGAACACTGTTCCCGTTGCGGGCGCCGCCAATTCTGTACAGATCCGGTTAAATGATGGATTGATTTCTCCTGCTTAAATTACGAAAACTCTATAAAATTTTCTCATTTCTTTTTGACTATTTTTTTCCCTTTGATTATGTAAAGCCCATTTTGAAGAATCTCCAACTCGGAATATGGATATGTGGTCCCTGAGAGGTCGTAGATTAACTCATTAACGTAAGAATAAGAATCATCATCCGTTTCAATTACTCCGGCAGAGTCTATAGCTGATTTTGATAAAAGAAACTTTAGGGGAAGCACTACTCGTTGCTGCCAAAACCATTCATTATGTCCCGCCCCTTTTGCATCATATGTATAGAAGTTGCCCTTTTCCTCCGTATAGCCCTTGTCCCTTACGATTTCACGCGCTATGCTTTCGTATTTAAGGTATCCGGCATCCCACCCCTCGGTGCCTTGATCCAAATATAGGCGGTGTAAGCCATCAGAGGGAATATGGTCGCTAAGATATTGAAGCATGGCGTTGGCGCACACATCATCATTATTCATTGAATAGTCTGGATTCAGATTCAGAGATCCTATCCAATGTGTTGACATACATGCCGCTCCTCCGAATACTTGCGGATATTCACATAGCAGATATATTGAAGCGAGGGCACCCATGCTCGACCCCATTGCGAATGTAGTTGACATTCCTGTGGCCGTATTATACAAACTGTCGATAAGTGGTTTCAGCTCTTCGGCTACAAAAGCGGCTTCTTCATTTCCTAAGAATATATCTTTGCAGGTATCGTAAATAAAGGTATTTTCAACTTCGTCAGGAGAGATATAATCCAAGGCGTTCTCAGGAAAGTAGTCGTTGGGTCGCAGGCCTTCTGCACCTCGGTTGTTTATACCCACTACGATAGGCATTACGAAATCAGGATCGTTTGCCAATTGAGCACAAGCCTTGTCAACGCCCCATGGTACACCGGCAAATGTAAACGATGGGTCAAACAGATTCTGACCGTCATGAGCGTAGACCACGGGGTATCTTTTGTCCGAGGCACTCTCATAGTCCGCTGGTGTCCATACGTCTACAATAACTTTACCACCGAGATTTTCTGATGCTATAGACATTCTGGTTATATCCCCGAAAGAAGAAACCGGTACCTTAGAGGTAATCACTTCATATTTTGGCAATGTCGCAGAAGCGATTGAGAATGTCAGCAATGCAGATATAAATAAAAAATCTTTCATAAATTTCTTAGGTTAACGCTTATGGTCAGACAATTTTTATATGATAAAACCCCTGTTTCACTTGCTTCACTCAGCTTATTGAGCCGACTAAGGAATAATTTTGGATTTGCCTTTACTCTTTGGATATTGTCAATTCACACACGCAGATAAAGACTTGGAAAGAATCTGAAATTTTGCCATGCATTTGGTCTGAGACTGTTATTCATATAAAATTATCAAATATGGATATAACTAAAATCTAAAATTAATATGATATCGTCTAAAACAGCCTTAATGAGACAGCTCTTGTCGCAAGAATGATATTACATCCTCCTTCTCTGGCACTCCGAGTTTCTTTTTAACCGAAGATTTTCTAACATAGACGGAGGCTGCTGACTGAGAAGTGATGACACTTATTTCTTTCGCAGAGAAACCTGCTGCTAACAACACAATGACTTGCTCTTCCTTTTCGGAAATAGTATTTCCGTAGCGACTGTGCAACTTTGTGTAGAATCCCGAATGAAGATTATCGACAATCTCATAGATGTTAGACCAATTTACCAATGGTCCATTAGAGTCATTATTAACTGACGATATTTTACGGAGCATTGCCCTGTTCTGCTCAGTCGGGGTCTCTGCAACCATCTTTATGATGTTTAACTGTTGGAGCATTGCCCGACGTAATGCTTCCTTAGTGTCGGTGGGTGCCGACGATTTCTTAAGTTCATCCACCATTCGTTGCAATGTCTCGGCACGTTCCTCCGCATCTACTGTCTTACGCTTGCGTTTTTGAAGAAGCCAAACGCCACTCGATACGAGAATAAAAGCAACCAAAGAAACAATCACTATAATATGTGTCTTGCGTTCGCTCTGCGACTTGAAAAGTAATGCGCGATTTTCAGCCTTAAGTATATTTTTTTCAGCCTCTAATCGAGTAGATTCCATTCTTTGGGATTGATTCCGCTGACTATTATTAAAAATTGCAAGTTGGCTTAGTCCAACAGTGCCTTCTTTTCGATATTTCAGGAATTCGCGTAGAGGGGCAGCAAAACTCTCGTAGTAATTAATATCAACATCATCACGCGACGATGCACAACTGTCGGCATAGGCTAAATGTTGCTGCGATTGTACGATATTGCCCAAATTGAAATAATTCAGAGCTTTCCAAAACCTTAAATATGGTATTGCGGAATTGTGTGGGGCGTGTTCCAAGATATAATCTACCACACGATTGCTTTCTTCATATCTCCCAAGTTCTTCCAATATACCCACTTTTTCATAAGTATATTTGAATAGATCATTTTTAAGATTATTATGACGGGCATAGTCTATCAATTCATCAATTAAGATCAGTGCGGAATCCTTTTTTTCTGAAAACTGATAGTTCTCACAAAGTTGATATAAATATTCCGTTTGGTAGTTCGAGGTC
>CAYSMP010000042.1:0-24146 GCA_964432215.1 uncultured Sangeribacter sp. | reverse complement strand
CACCAAAGTTTGAAGGCATTGCTCCATATTTATCTGCCGCATTATCTTTTATTTGCGCTTTGAGAAAACGTTTATCCCATTTATTCTCAAATGCAAGACTGATATATTTCCAGCGTTTCTCAACATTTTTCTCTTCTGCCAGGATTATTATATGGTGGCTGAAGCTTAGATTGAGAAATCTTTCTAAATCGTCAACCACGGCTGACGATTTAACCGGCAGAAGAGAGTCGGTATCAATTTCGTCAGCCACGGCTGACGAATTAGATAATTTAGATTCGATAATTGGTGACCATTCCTCATAGAATATTCTCATATATTTTAGATTGGTCTGAGAAAAGCCTTTCAGACCAGGCATCTCCTTGCGAAGTCGCTCTGAGATTGTCTTAATTGCTCCAGTTCCCCAGAAACCATCCCGAGAGTTTGCTGAAATGTATCTGCCTATCCCGTAATATAGAGAAAGCATCTTACGATTAACTAACTTCGCTGCCTGGTGCTGACTGCGAAGAATAGCGTCTTTTATTGTCTGAACAGCGATATTATAATCTGCTGTGTTATGCCGAACATTTGATTCTTTTGCCATGATAATGCAAATTTACTGATTATTTGTCGGGTGAGCAAATTTTCTTCGGATTTGCTAACCGAGATGAGGCTCGACAAGTACTATTTGCCAAGTCTTGAATTGGTTTAATCCGTCAATATCAAAGATTATTGACGGGGATTTTGTGGGGTTTGGATAAAATGATTAAATTTGCAGAAAAACAGTTTGATTATGAAAATTATTAGGTATCTGTTGGCATTCGTATTAATATTTTTAAGTGCTTCTGTGTATGGACAAAACTATACGGGGCAGAAGATGCTGAATGCAGCTGATCTTCCGAAAGTGTCACCTTATTTCTTTCAGCATCAATATTTGTCGTTGCTCGCTCCTATGATAGAGGAGGCTGATGGGGAGGTATTCGCAAATCCTTACGCATTGAATACTGTAAGCCCTTCTATGAATGGCTTCTGTTCTCCGTTTAAGGATGAAGATATTTCTGTAGAAACAATTGAGGCTGATGGTAAGAAATTATATGTATGGAAGTTTCCAGAAACAGAATATTTGAGAGAAGCTCTTTATATTACTTTTGTACCTGTCGATGGTCATTATAAGGCTTTTGCAATATGCAGAGGTCAACTTGTCGATTGGGAGGTTTCTGTCTCAAGTGAAAAATCAAGGGCTACTTATGGACGAATAAAGCGTCCTGAAGATGCGAATGAGTGTGTTGAATTGCTGCTTGAGCGTGGAGTCTTGACCGGGGAAATAAAGAGAGGAGATTTTATTCAAGATGGATATAAGGGTCCATCATATAGGGAATAGTCCTTCTAATAGTAATTGCGTTATGAAGGAGAAGTGCGGAATTGTGTTTGTGCATGGGATTGTAGGAAACAATCGGGTTTTTGATTTCCTGGTACCTTTGATTCCGGAAAGCTGGTGTGTGAAGTGGGTTGTGTTGGAGGGACACGGAGGGGATGCACTTGGTTTTTCGCGTGCTTCTATGGATGGTTGGAAACGGCAGGTGGTAAATGCGGTTGCTGAGATGAGGGCAGAGTGCGAGAATGTGATAGGCGTGGGGCATTCTATGGGGTGCCTGTTATTGCTTGAGGAAGCATTAAAGGGGAATCTGGGAGCATTGTTTTTGCTTAATCCTCCGCTGAGGATTAGAATTAGGGTTAGACTCTTCAGAAATTCTTTGAAGGTGGCTCTGGGATTGACTGAAAATGATGAGGTAGCAATGGCAGCAAAAGAGGCATATGGAATATCGTTAGATCCAAATCCGTTGCATTATTATGGATGGCCGAAGAGATATTTGGAATTGTTTGCTGAGATAAGAAGGATCCGGAGACTATTGGCGGATGGAATACCTTGCCAAACTACAGCTATACTTTCTTGTAAGGATGAGATGGTTTCGACATTTTCAGCGGAAATAATTAAAAAAACTTCTGATGTCAAGGTGATATATCTTCCCAATTCACATCATTATTATTATTCTCCCTTAGATCGCATAGTCATCATCAAAGTTTTCAGTGCCTTCCTAAAAAATATTAATACTTGAGAGTCAATTATGGATAAGGAATTTAAATTGATGGTGGCACCTTTGCAGGGGTTGACGGAGGCTGTGTGGCGGAGTGTCCATTTTGCTATGTTTGGTAGCCAACAAGGGAGCGTGGAGTACTTCACACCCTTTATCCGCGTGGAAAAAGGTGAGGTGAGATCGCGAGATCTTCGGGATTTTACGTCTGATTTGAATGATGGAATAGATCTTACGCCACAGATAATTTTCCGTGATGTGGAGGAGTGGAAACTGTTGGTTGATACTCTTGCTGAAGCAGGTGCGAGACGAATCGACATGAATATGGGATGTCCGTTTCCTCCTCAGGTCAAGAAGGGACGTGGGGCCGGGATGATAGTGCGTCCGAATATGATAGAAGAAATTGCTAAGGCTATGGATGAGTATGGGGACCTGATTGAATTTTCCGTCAAGATGCGATTGGGTGTGAAGGATTCTTTGGATGCAATGGAGTTGGTGGATATTTTGAATAGTATGCCGTTGCGGCATATTGCGGTGCATCCGCGTACTGTTTCTCAACAGTATAAGGGGGATTTGAGATTGGATGCGTTGGCAGAGTTGAGCTTGAAACTGCGACATCCTGTCATATTCAACGGAGAGGTGTCGACACCTTCCCAGATAGTTGAGTTGGCTTATGCTTCTAAGTATAATGGCGTAATGGTAGGTCGAGGACTTCTGACCCGCCCATCTCTGTTTGCCGAGTATCGCTTGGGGCGAGAGCTAAGTCAGAAAGAAAGAGAAGAAAATTTCTTGAAGTTGATCAAGAGCATAGAGAGTGCGCTTGCGAACCGGCTTTGTGGAGCGGCCCAACTTCGTGACAAGATGAAGCCTTACTGGGAGTATGCACCGGATACTCTCGATAAGAAAATTATAAAGCTTGGTAAGAAAAATGGAACAATCAAGACTGAATGTTAATTTTTGTTAATATTTAATAATATTTATGATATTTAAAATTTTTGTGTTATATTTACAATATAAAAATAATAGCTTAAAATTTTGAAATCTATGCCATCTGACTCCACACATATTTGTAAGCCGGGCAATACCATCATCAGTATAGTGTTGATTGCAATTGCTATGGCATTGCTTATAGGAGGAGGATTGATCTATATAGCGTTTCGCAGTGTCTCATTGCGTATGTTCGGATGGTTTGACACTCTCGGAATAATAGAGGTTATAGATGAAATGCGCCTTCTGAGTGAAGGCCTGAGCCCCAATCATTTTATCCTTTACAATCTTCCGGATTTATTATGGATAACGTCTTATCTTCTATTCGTCAATGCACTAATACCAAGAATCGATAGAGGATTATATTTATTTTGGGTGCTCTTTATGCCTGTTTTGGCAATTGTACATGAATTAATGCAAGGATTTGGTCTTGCAGTCGGATCTTTCGACTACATTGATCTTCTATGCTACATACTACCGACAGCGATAAATATAATAACAATAAACTTTTCAAAGTTCAATATCAAACTTAACCCAATTAAATTATGAAAAAGTTCTTTAGCTTGCGTTCATTATCAATGGGCGCTCTGTCAGTTGGCCTCCTGACTCTTGCAGTTGGTTCAGTAGAGCCAAGTCAGCCGCAAGATCCGAACACTCCCGGCGTAGAAATACCTGATGAGGATCTGTCTGCCCTTATACAACAAATAAGGGATAAATACTTCGACATCATAGATGCCGAGTTCGTAAAGGGTGCATTCCCTACCGGGGACGCAACTCTCGACTTAGAGGGAATCTCAATCAACAACAAGGCGCTCACGGGAGGTATGAATTATATCACTGCTTCCACCAAGGAGAATTATACTGAATTCTATGTAGGAATAGAAGGTGTAGAGGGATACTGGAAATTCACACCAAATCCAGACAACGTAAGATATGATGAAGCTACCGGTGAGTATATCTACACTGTCCCAATGCTTTTTGGAGTTGACTTCAACATAAATATAGTAGTGAAGATCGGTGTTAAACTTGGGAATGGAGAAATCACTGCTCCTATCACAAAAGAAATACAGCACGTAGAGAGCCTTTCAGGCGACCTACATGTAAATCTTGTCTTCAACAATGAAAAAGACATTGACCTTCACCTAATCACACCTAACGGAACAAGGATTTTCTACGGATCGCGCGGTGGCACATATGAGTTGCCCGACGGCACAATAATCGAATATGGCCTTGACCATGATTCAAATGCCGGATGCAGCATCGATGGCTTGAACAATGAGAATATCGTAATTCCTGATGCATTGATCGAGCCTGGTGTATATCAGGTGATCGTAGACATGTATTCAAATTGCGATCCAAGTGTCGCTACAAACTGGTCAGTGGTCACCCGCTACAACGATCAGATAATCCAACCTCTGACAGGTACAAATCCAGCTTCCGGTGTATACCCGATCAACGCTCCGAGTGGAGACCATACTGTCGTAATGACCTTTGAAATAACTTCTGCTGAGATAGCAACTCATAGCGGAAGCAATGGCAGAATGGAAGTGATCAAGGAATCGTTCAAGCCGACTCCTCTATCAGAAGTGGATCTTTGGAAACTGGATCTTCTTGAAGATATGGACTTCTAAACTGTAGAGCTACTTATCTGCTTATTAAGTAAGCAATATATAGCAATAAACAATTCAGGCAAGGGAATCCGGATTCCCTTGCCTGTTTACTTATTTATTATTGGAGAAATCATTGGGCAGATTTGAATTTTGCCGAGATGGCATCTTTTTCCAGGGCTTCTATGATATCGCCTCGAGAGAAACGGAAAGGTTGAACGAAGAACTCAGGGACATTGTATGACTTCATGAAGTTGGCATAGTGGCGAGGATCTGCCTGTGGCATTACAAAAGCCTTGGAGTCGACCCCGTCCTTGTCTATGTATGCAATGTAAGGATGAGTGAATTGTCCGTCTTCGCGTCTTGAACTGAAGATGATCCATCTTGAGTTGGATGACCATGAGTGGTAGCTTTCGGAATTGTCGCTGTTTGCATTTGTCAGCGGACGTTCTTCACCGGTAGCGAGGTTCATCACATAAAGGTCGCTCTCTTTGTGAGGGAGATGGAATGTCCCGAATGGAGCCTTGCAGTATAGAAGTAGTTTTCCGTCGGGCGAAATCCTGGGATGCAGTGCGCTTTGAAGTTGCGAAGATGCGTTGACAATGGTGTCCGGCTCTGAAAATAACCTGCTTTCCGGATCAAACTTGCGTCTCAGAATATCGTAGCGCATATCCTGGTAGTGGTCTTTTTGAGTTTCGGCTGTTACGCCTTCCGGGTATCGAGCAGCAGCGTAATAAAGAGATTTCCCATCAGGATGCCACGCCGGATAAGTCTCGAGGAGATTGGAGTCGTTGGCTACGTTTTTTGTTGTGTTGTGCTTTATGTCGTAGAGTATGATGTCTGATCTGAGATCGAACACTTCAGGGCGAGTGTCGCTGAATGAGAAAAACATCTGGCGCGTCTCGTTGGTGGAGTATGCGATCAGGTCATGTGTGGGATGCCAGGCAGTGTAGACGCCTGAAGTCAGCGTGCTGTCGCATTTCATGTTTACTTTTCTGATTGAATTTCCCGACATAATGAGTGTGCCACCTTTGTTCTGACGTACATGGATTTGGGAAGCTCCGTCGCGGTAGTTGTTTCGCGGCACATGGCAGTTGATACAGAACTGTCGGCCGGATGAGGTATGCGTAGCATTGTTGAAAACTACGGACTCGTCCCATGAAGAGAGATCGCGCTGGCAGATGCTGAGTGATCCATATTGGGTGTAGAGGGGCTCGATAAGACGGTAGCTTACATATGGGTCTATCTCTTCCTCGGCAACTTTGTTGGAAAAACTATATTTATTCCATTTGCCGGCGGCATCTCGGACAAAGATTTCAAATTTTAGATCCTTGCCTTTAGACTCGTCAAGCAGCGAGTGCCACTCTTTGATGTCCCATCTGGCGGTCTTGCCATCGGTGATCATTTCTTTTCCGGCTGGTGCCACAATTCTTGATATGTATTCCTCCCCTGGCATTTCTATCTCGAAATTCAGAGGAGCTATGTTAGGGGGTATCACAAGACCTGTATAGTCAGGATATATATCAGGTAGATCAGATTTTTCTTCGACACCTTCTGTAGGTATCTGCGGACGGCTGCAGCTTAAAATGCAACAGATGCTGAGGATTATATATATGATTCGATTCTTCATAATGTGTAAGTAGTCGTAGTTGATTTTAAATTGGTAGCACATTTATAAGATTCAAAAAGATGTTTAATGGCGCATGCGGAGCATGCTTTGTTACTAAATTTGCTATTATAAGATTCAAAAAAGATGTTTAATGGCGCATGCGGAGCATGCTTTGTTACTAAATTTGCTACTTTGATTGGTCCTAATTTAGTGACATCATTATTTATTCCCCTCTCATTATTTCTTCAGCACGCAGGGTCACCAGCGTCTCATAGTCGGGAAGAGAGGGAATAAGGGAGGGGTCGTCGATATACCTTTCCATCTCCTCTGCCCAGCGGTTATGAAACATGGTGCGTCGGAGCTGCCGATTGAATTTCCTTGCAAACTCCAGGTCACCGTTCATCAGTGCGTTGAGCACTATGTATTTTATGAAGTAGACTTTGTTGCCGTATTGCACGTTGTGCTCCGTAGCCCATCGGTGGCTTTGGTTGAAGCGTCCGATATGGTGGTTGACCGGTACATTTACGAATGCTGTGATGGTAAAGTCTTCGTCGTGCCTGAAGTCGGTACCTTGCGTAGTCATATTTCCGACAGCACGCCGGTCAAGACCGCAATATGCTCTTGCAAGATTATCAAGCACACACATAGTATAGTTAGGGGATTCTTTTGTGAGAGACATGATGTGGATGACTTTCCTCCAATTATGATCTTCTATCGCCTGTGTCATCAATACAGATGCACGCAACTGCTCACTCTTTACGCTGTCGGCCTTAAGGCATAAGGGAAATGCGACAACAAACAGGACCAAAGAACTATAACCAACTAATTTGGATGATGCAATAGCCTTACTGTCGGTAAGATCTGCGAGAAAGACATAAAGTATAAGTATGGCTGAGCAAATCAGCAGTGGAATCCATAGATATATGTCATAGTCATTAAAGGTCAGTTCAGGGAGTCCCTTCAGGTACAGGAAATCATTGTCGACAGTAGTACCGGTAAAATGACGGTAATATATCCTCGGCGTTATGATAAAAAGGAAGAGACTGCCGATTGCCACAATAGCGGGAATGACTTTTTTACTTTTTATGGCCTTGACGGAAAGGTCGGCCATGCACATTATTGCCGCAAGGAGCGCAAAGAATCCGGCAATGGGATAGAGCAAAGGCAATAGTATGGTGATTGCCATTTGAAAATACGGGAGAGAGCTTAGTTTCTTAAAAAGCCAATAACCAGCCAATGTGAATGTGAATCCAAGTGTATTGTAGAATACATATCCTTGCGACTCAAACGAGAGACACGTCTCATCAAGAAGGAGCACTGAGGAGAGAAGGCACAGTGGGGGTAGGAAGCAAAGGGGGAATGCGTTTCCGGAAAACCGGAATGCACTTTTAGCTATCCATACGCATAGTATCCATATCAATATTAGGACAGATGCGCCTAAAGCAGGATAGTAGAGAAGCTGGGTGAGATAGGTAGCAGCAAACCTAAATATACCTCCGGGATAATACAGAAAACTACGGAAGCTCTCCATGCCTGGTTCGAACAGAGACATTTCATCATACCACCGGAGCATGAAGCCATTTTTTATTGCAAGAATCCAGAATGCGAAGATTATGAAGAGGGCGTGAAGCACTATGTTGGGTAAGATTCGTTTCATGCTGCAAAATTACAAAAAATAATTGAATGCCAAAACAAAAAAAGCTCACGGAACCATCCCGTGAGCTTTGGTATATGTTAAATATCTATAATGACTGGTCAGCTATGGAGAAGCTGGTTGACGCGGGCTTGAACGAGAGCGTAGTCGGCTCCGAGTTTCTGAGCACGGCCGGGATTATTGCCGTAGTCGCCGTGGATAACCTCAAGTGCTTCGCGCTCTATGCGGTCCATGTCTGCTTTAGACATTGAGGATGCCGGAGCAGCCTGGGGCGTTACTGTAGATGCCTTTGCAGCAAGCTTAGCCGGGGAAGCGGCAACCTTGGCTACTGCGTTAGCTGGATTGGTAGGTTCAAGACCTATAACTGTGATTGACTGCAGTGTAACCGGCTGGGAAGCAAATTGCGACTGAGAGGCAGAATATTTCATATTTGCGGCTGTGGCTGAAGCCTTGCCTGCAGCTCCTGGAGAAGAAATATAGGCTTTTTGCATCGCTGTCCTTGCGTGGTATGGTTTTGCTGGTGAAGGTGTAGGGCTGAGGTCGAATGCTGCGGCAATCACTACTGCCAAAGCGAAGAGACCTACGATGCCTGCGAGCCATGCAGCGCCTTTCATTGCGCGGTCTCCCAGGCGTTCGCTCTCTGTTTCGGGTCCGTTGTCAAACATCTCGGCTTGTAAATCCGTATTGAACTCTCTGTCGTAAAATTCTTTATCCGTAGGCAATGGATTGCTTGAGGATGGGTTTTCGTTTAGCGTTTTCATAGTAGTGAGTGTGTTAAGGTGAAAAAAGATTGGATTTATAGGGGATTGTGCCCCTCTTGTGAAAGCTAAACGGAATATAGGGGATATGGGTTTTAGCGCTGGCTGGTTTTTATAGATTATTAAGGAATTCATTACAAAAATGTTACGTGTGTTTTCTCAAATTGCCTATCCGAGCTTTCCGGTCAATACGATAAGACCCCAGGCTGAGGCCTGGGGTCTCGTCATAATGACCGCTCTCCGAGCTATGGAGTATATGATTCCGGCATAGGCCGGTTGACGCACAGGGAGGGTCGCCTACTCGGATTAGTTGATGAAGTTGGCGAGACGGGTGAAGAATGATGGATCTTCCCCGACAGTGAGGTCTACGAGCTTGCCTTCCGGATTGATTATGGCTTTTGTCGGGAAACCGGTGATGTTGTAAGCTTCGTAGAGTGTGCGGTCGTTGCCGTTGTAGAGGTTGAGCCATGGAATTTCGTGTTTCTTTACCCCTTCACGCCAATCTTCCTCAGATTCGTTGCAGTCGATACCGATCACTACAATTTTATCGCCGTATTTCTGGTATGCTTCTTTCAGAGCAGGGAATCCCTTGATGCACCATCCGCACCAGCTGCCCCAGAAATCGAGCACTACCCATTTGCCTCGGAAGTCGGAAAGGCTGACTTCCTTTCCGGCGAGGTCCGGAAGCGTGAAGTTAGGAGCCTCTATGGTGCCCGATGCCACTTCCGCCTTACGAGCTTCTTCCTCTTCGCGCTGGTTTTGCATTTCCTCCACATCCTTGTTGTAGGCTTCTGCGTATGGCATGAGGATTGATTTCTTAGCTTCCGGAGTCATGGCATCATAGAATTTCTTGAAGTCATCGCCACTGAGGTCGGTGATCACATAGGGTATAGCAGGACTGTTCGGATTGTCAGTCACGAATTTCTTTACAGCATCATCACGGCGCTTCATCTGCTGCTGGAAATCTTCTTGTGATACTTCTGAGCTACGGCTTACGAGAGCCATATAATCCTGCTGAATGGGGTTGATTACAGCATTGTAGGCCATTATGTCTTCCATAAGTTTCGAGCCCTTCACGTCGTAGTCCAGAAGCTCGAAACTCTTGATTGTGACAGTCAGAGCATCATGGGGTTCGGCGTAGAATTCAGGTTGCAATGTAGTCAGTACCGGGGGCTCAATGCTGTAGCGGGCCGGGCCTGCCGGATCTAACTTTAGTTCTGCCACGCCGTTTTTAACGGCAAGGGTGTCGTAGATCACTGTCAGATCTTCCACCTGAGTAGCCTCAAACATGTTTTTGATGGTAAGGTGGCTAACTACGAGGGTAGGCTCTGAATAGTCGGCAGGGAGTTGGATTGTCACGTTGCCTTTGTCGCTGGAGCAAGAAGCCAGGAGCAGGGTGGTGGCTGCGAATAGGATTGCTTTTTTCATTGGTTGGGTTTAAGGGTTTATGAGATTAAATCTAAGAGGATAACAAGGATGTGAGGGTGGTTGTTTTGGGAAAGGGTAGGATGTGGGTTGATTTATCTTGATGGCTCTTGATTTATCATGATGAAACCTGATGTAGCGTGATGTATGGGATATAGGGAAAAAATGGAAGCACCCGGAAAACTTGGGTTTCCGAGTGCTTTATATAATGAGCTTAGGCTCCTATTTTCTTTTTAGATGGATAAGGGATTACTCAGCTTTAGCACCCTCAAGCTCTGCGATTCTTTTCTCAAGGTTAGCAATCTGCTCCTGAAGGGCCTCAATAATTTCCTCGTTGGAGCGAACAACAGCAGCTACATTGTTAAGGTTTTCGAGCTGTCCGTCAACCTCTGCAAGTTTCGTATTCACTTCCGTAAGAGACATTGTAAGGTTCTCGCCGAGGTTATCAAAATCTTTCTGGATGCCTTCGATAGCTTCTTCGTTAGCACGAGTAACAGCAGCTACCATATTGAGGTTCTCAATCTGGGCATTAACCTCATCAAACTTAGTATTCATCTCAATCACGAGATTGTCAAGGTTTTCACCAAGGTTCTTGAAGTCATTCTCAACCGCTTCGATAGCTTCTTCGTTAGCGCGCACTACAGCAGCAACATTATTGAGGTTTTCGAGCTGGCCTTCAACCTCAGCAAATTTAGCGTTCATCTCAGCTACGAGATTGTCGAGGTTTTCTCCAAGGTTCTTGAAGTCGCCGTCAACAGCTTCGATAGCTTCTTCGTTAGCGCGCACTACAGCGGCAACATTGTTGAGGTTTTCGAGCTGGCCTTCAACCTCAGCAAATTTAGCGTTCATCTCAGCTACGAGATTGTCGAGGTTTTCTCCAAGGTTCTTGAAGTCGCCGTCAACAGCTTCGATAGCTTCTTCGTTAGCACGCACTACAGCGGCAACATTGTTGAGGTTTTCGAGCTGTCCTTCAACGTCACCAAACTTAGTGTTCATCTCAGTTACGAGATTGTCGAGGTTCTCACCAAGATTCTTGAAGTCGCCCTGGAGTTCTTCAATAGCCTCTTCGTTTACGCGAACTACAGCGGAAACATTGTTGAGGTTTTCGATTTGACCTTTGAGTTCGTCGGTGTCGGCAGAACGGAGAGCGTAGAGAGCAGTGGGAACAGAAGAAACAGCTTCGTTGGAGATAACTTCATATCCGCTACCGAGGTTGATAGAAACACGGAGAGTGAGGTCGCCCCATTCGATGATGCCGAGCGCATCTTCATTTCCGAGCTGGCAAGATACGTAGCCGGCAGCGTTTGTAGTAGCAGTCTGGAATTCTGAGTAAATAACTTGGTTTGCATTGTCGAGGAGTTCGAACTTCAGCTCGACTTTTTCGCTTGCAACTACAGCGTTGCCGTTCTTGATAACAGCCTGATAGTTTATATTGTCAACGCCAGCGAAAGCGGGCATAGCTGCAGCGGCAGCGAGGATTGAAGAAAGTAGAATCTTTTTCATTTTAGATTGATTTTTAATGTTTTGATTAGTTTGCCATCAACGGCTACAGCAACGGCATAGATGCCGGGTGCATAATCGGCGAGGGAGATTACAGCGGGGCTTTCATTTACATTAACCATTCCGCGTGTTGCTCCGTCCATAGCAGCGATGAGCACTGAAGTGTGGCCAAGCTTCTCGGAATTACAGTTGACTGTAACCTGTCTGTCAACGCTGTTCCAGCTTACAGAGATACCGTCGGCTTCTGCAGACACTCCTTCCACGGAGGAAGTAGCAGCATCGGCAAGCATTTCTTCGAAGAGGGGCGCCAAAAGCGTAATGTCTCCGTCGATGCTCCCAGCATGCCAGTTGCCGAAACTATAGACTACCGTAGTACCGCTTGCAAGGGATGCACTCCCAGTCTGGGAATAAATTTCCTGAGTAGCGGTCGGAGCCTGGGCACTCATGGTAGAAGCTGCGAGGGCAGACAACATGAGGGTTCCGAATTTTAGTTTCATAGGAAAACGTTTAAAAAATAAAAACAAAAATATATTGCCAATTTGAGTTGGCAAAATGTTTAAAATTGCGCAAATTTTAAATATCTTGCAAAATTAATTAATAAATTTTTAAAACACCCCCCCATTTGTTAAATTGTGTTAAATTTAACAAATTTCTTAATTTTTTAGGAATTGTAATAGTGATTTATGGACCGAATTTGGCAAAAGATAAACTTTCACAGAGGGAAGTCACAGAGAAAATATGCTATGTTGGTTCTATAAGACCACAAAGGAAGACAAGAGGAGATGTGGCTCAGTGGCGGAGTCGGTCGATAGAGCAAGTGAAGCGGCATTTGGGGTAGTTGGCACAGGCGGCGAATTCTCCCCGTTCGCTTTTCCTCACTATGAGTTGACCGCCGCATCGTGGGCATCTGCCTTTGCTGATGTCTGACGAAACATCTTTTGATGTCCGTATGGCATATTCGGTGTGTTGTCTTCTTGCGGCACTGTCAGTGACATTGGCATTAATCAGTTTTTCCGCAATGTCGCGTATTGAGTCACGGTCAAGTATTCGAGGACGCCGCATGATTTCCTCTACCATTCCATCGATAGTGGTCACCATCTTATGCTCATCGAGCACCACCTCCTTGCCGGGACGCCACCAACGTCTTTTGCGTCTTTCCGACGGGATTAGAGTACGGCTAATATGCTTGTCGGGGAGAAACGTACGCTCGATAATTATGTCGTCTGCCTTTATGTCGAGACGCCAAGCCTCCGTGAAGACCACCATTGTAGAGAATAATTCCGCATCGAGTTTTGGGAGATAGCGCTTTATAGCCCGGAGGTGGCTTCTGTTCTGAAGTATCGGATTGTAGAAACCGCGTGATTGTGATGACAGGTGTTGTTGCCAATATTGGCCATGCTCGCCGCCTGCGATACGTCCTGCATGGTTTTTTGTCTCAATAACGAATATGCCCCGAGTCGAGACAACAACATGGTCGATCTGTGATGTCCGTCCGTTTGCAGTGGGGAGTAGCAGGTCGTTAAGAACTATATAATCCTTTTTTTTCAATCTCCCTAACTCTTTTGCAACGATTTTTTCTCCACGCTTTCCGCTGCGCCGTGCCTTGCCGCGACGCCACCAAGACACAACGAAGGCCAGCAAGCCGGCAAGCAGCAGCCCGCAGACGAAACCGACAATCAGTTTCCAGTCAGTCATTATGGGTTTGTGGAGCGCAATTAATAATTGTTATGGTGGACTCTGTCGACGTGCCATTTGTCAATGGGGGTATGCTCTTTGGCAGGGTATCCAATGGGTATCAGGCAGAATGGGATGATTCCATTCGGGAGCTTAAGAATCCGGCTTGCGGCATTCATTCTGTCATCATGGGGATACAGGCATGTCCATACGCCTCCGAGTCCAAGCGCATGAGCGGCGAGAAGGATATTTTCAGAGGCAGCCGACAAGTCCTGTATCCAAAGAGTCGAATCTGTCCCTTCAAGAAACCGGTCGCTATTTCCGCATACTGCTATGGCAAAAGGCGCGTTGGCCGTCATTTTAGCGTATGGGAGAGAGTGGGCAAGCTCGAGGAGAATCTCTTTGTCGTCAATCAGAATGAACTCCCAGGGCTGCTTGTTAACGCCAGATGGGGCTGACATTCCTGCATGCAGAATAGCTGATTTAAGATCATCTGATACGGGTCGGTCAGTGAAAGTGCGGACGCTTGTCCTTGACAATATATTTCGGTAGGCCTCGTTTTCTTTAATGAGGGTAGATATGTATTCTTGTTTTTCCATAATCATATTAAATTTATATGTATAACAAATTATGGGGGGTAGCAAGTTTAAACAAAAATATAAAAGGAGAATTCAAGATGACGGAATATATTAAAGCGTTGATGGGGCTTGTGGTCTGCGTAGCATTCATGAGTATGGTTGGATTGTTGGCTGCATTCATTGGCCCAAATCATGGAGTGGAGATCAAGATTCTTATTGGAATGACGGTAGGGGCAATGATTCTGGGCCCAAGATTTCCTCGTGCACTCCAAAATTTATATACAGCCAATTATAAAGTGCTAAAAAAGATATTTGGGAAATAAAATTAGAAACGGATGCGGAAGCGGGTGAGGCCGTCGTTGCAGGTCTCGAGGGAGAAACGGCATCCGTGGGAGTTGAGGACTTCGCTGACTAAGAGCAGTCCAAGACCATGTCCGGATTCCTTTGTAGTGAAGAAAGGAGTGAAGAGCATTTCCGCGGCCTCGGCGCTTATGCCGGGGCCGTTGTCAGTAATCACGAGAGTAGTCCCCGGTCCTTCTATGTGAATGTCAACTTTTCCGCCTTGACCTGCACTTTCAGCAGCGTTCTTGACAATATTAGTGACTACTTGCTCCATCAACACCGGATCAATGAAGACAGGGACATCCCGCTCCGGAAGATTCATGCTGAGGATTGATCCGGTAGCAGAACAAATGCTTTCAAAGAGTGGTAGCCTTTTTTGCAAAAGGTCTGCGAGATTCACGTTGGTTTTTGAAGGCTCCGGAATCTTAACGGCTGATGCGAACTTGGTGATAAACGCACCCATATCACTGCACCGCTGCTCACATGCATTAATAGCTTCCGAAAGATCGGGATCATTTACCTCTTCAGCAGCAGTTTCCATCACTGAAATGATGCCGGCAAGGGAATTATTGACTTCATGAGCCATCATTCGGATCACCTTTTCATACGACTTGCGTTCTGCCTTCATCACTTCGTCGGTCAGTTTTTCAATCAGATAGAATGGATGACTTATTCCGCTTTCCATAAATGTGAGGCGTGAGCAACGGTAGACCATCGAGTCATTTAGGCGGACTACCTTCACTTCTCGGTCACGAAGACCTCCAATTACATTGCCGAGAGTAGATTGTATTTCTTCGGGCTTGCATCCTGTCAATTCTTTTGCGGAATCGAAATCAAGAAAGCGTGCGGCCGCCCGGTTGACATCAGAAATATTTCCATCCGCGTCGAGCATAATTATTCCCATCGGAGACACATCAATCAGAAGATCGAGAAAATGATTCTGTTCTCGAAGTTTCAATCTCTCATGTTTGAGAGAACTCATCATGCCGTTGAACATGTCAACGATTCTGTCTGCTTCCCGCTGCCCGACGTGGGAGAGACGACTGCTAAAGTCTTGTGCGCGCAGCAGGTCGATACCGTTGCCAATAGTGCGTAGTGGGCGCATGACATTACGGTAGAACACTACGAGGAGCAGGACCCCAATAAGTGCTACTCCCCACACCAGTTTATACGCGAGGCTGCCAGAGTCGATGAGTATAAGGGTCACTACGGCTCCGGCAATGAGAAGTACTATCAGAGAGAATATCCAGCTGATTCGCATGTCAGATCTTAATATTGTATTTGGCAAGTCGGCGGTAGAGGGTCTGGCGAGTTATGCCAAGGAGTGCAGCTGCCCGGGTAAGGTTGCCGCCGCTCTCTGTCAGTGCATTTTCAATCTCTGTCTTCTCTCTTGATTTGAGTCTTCCCGGATTGTCAATATTGTTCTTATCCGGGGAAAGGCCTTGGGCCTGAAAATCGCGGGCATTGAGAACATTACCGGGAGTTACGAGAAGAGTCCGCTCAACGATATTGGCGAGTTGACGGATATTACCGGGCCATGGTTGATCCTTTAATAATTTCAAGGCTTCTTCTGTCACGACAGGCAATTCTCTTCCAGCGTTTGCCGCCACTTTGCGCAACAGATGGTCGACAAGAAGAGGAATGTCGTCGCGGCGCTCCCTAAGCGGGGGGAGTGTGACAGTAATGAGATTGATGCGGTAGTACAGGTCTTCGCGGAAAGTACCTTTACTAAGCATCTCGGTGAGGTCGGCATTAGTAGCGCAGACGACCCTGACATCGGCTCGGCGTGTCCTTGTGTCGCCAAGAGGTTCGTAGGTGTGTTCCTGAAGCACCCGAAGCAGTTTTACCTGGGAGTTTATATCGAGGTCGCCTATTTCATCGAGGAAGATAGTACCGCCTTCAGCGGCAGCAAACCGACCTTCCCGGTCGGTAACTGCCCCTGTGAATGCTCCTTTACGGTAGCCAAACATCTCGCTCTCAAACAGTGATTGCGATAGGCCACCTAAGTTCACTTTTACTAACGGTCCGTTTCTTCGATTTGAGTTTTTGTGGATTGCCTCAGCGATAAGTTCCTTTCCGGTGCCATTCTCACCTAAGATGAGTACGGGAGCGTTGGTGGAGGCAACTCTTTCAATCGTATCGAGGACAGACAATAGCTGGGGATCTTGTCCTATGATAGCCGAGCGGTCGAATGAAGATGATGCATCAAGCGTGTCTTTAGCAGCCAAGGAAAGGGCTGTCGCAACGCGTCCGAGCAGGGTATAGTTGTCCCAGGGTTTGGTTATGAAATCGAATGCTCCGGCGCGTATGCCTTCTACTGCCAAAGGGATGTTGCCCCATGCAGTGATGAGGATGACAGGGACATCCGGATGAAACACCTTTATCTGCTTTAAAAGAGTCAATCCCTCTTCGCCGGTTGTAGTCCGAGTGTAGTTCATGTCCATGATTACGAGATCAGGACGTGAACTACGCACGAATGCAATTGCCTCGGCCGGGGTGGCGGCGGTAGCCACTTCATAGCCGTTTCGCTTTAGAAGTAGCTTAAGTGAGACTCTTACAGAATTATCGTCATCGACTATTAGTATCATTGGTTGTGAGGTTGTGAGGTTGTGAGGTTGTGGGGTTGTGGAGTTGTGGGGTGTGGGGTTGTGTGGTTGTGGAGTTGTGGGGTTGTGGGAAAGATTCTACATTTTGAGGAGAGATGAGGAGTTGTCAGCGTTGTTGAGGTTGCGGCGGGCGGTGCGGAATATGGAGCCGAAGTCGGCTGAGTAGCTTACTGATAGAACGATCATGTTGGCGTTGTCCTTGATGTATCGGTCGCGATAGGAGGGATTCACTTCGGAATAATTCCAAGAAGGATACTGCGTGCCTTTTTTCTCGAACATATACATCCAGCTTGCGCCGATGGTCCAATGCTTGTTGGGGGTGTAGTCGAGCTGAAGTGCGTCGCCGTTCTCTTCCTTCCCTACGACATGGCCGTTGAGATATTTACCGGGAAGACTGCGCCAGTATGACACGGTGAAAGGTCCTTTGTTCCACCACAAGCTGATACTTCCGGAGAAGGACATAAGCGAGTGTTCCCATCCCTCGCCGGCTGTGTTGTAGTAGTTGAGCGCTGTGTATAGGCTTGCTCCGAAGCCGTGTATGTTTCGCAGTTGCAGTGTCAGAGAGTTGTAGAATCCTCGGGCTTTCTTTGCGTTGACAGACTGCGACAGGAAGTGGCGGTCGCCTATGTACGTGATGTCGCTGATAACTGCGTTATGAGTGTCGGCATATACTGACTGGAAAGAAGCTGAGAATTTCTGAATGTTGTAGCTACCTTGGATGCGGTAGTGGAAAGTCTCAGCTACTTTGAGATCCGGGTTGCCGTTGGAGAATAGATAAGGAGTTGTCTGCTGTGGATAGTCAGTGAGTGCACTTAGAGATGGAATGGAAGGTGTATATTGGAATGATCCCTGGAGGTTCCAGTATGTGTTGATATTCCATGAGAGTTGGGCAGTGGAAAGGTTGCGGATAAAATGGCGATGTATCATGTCATTTTTTACCCAGAAAAGTTTTACACCCGAAGACAAACTTAAGAAGATCGGACCCATATGGTGGCTGATACGTGCGTAAATGTAGTTGTTGTTTTCGGTCAGCACCGGTTTGTAGTCTGAATCGAGATAGGTGTTGGTGCTATGGGATATGGTATTCTGTAATCCTCCGGATAGGGAGGTGAGAGAACTGAAAGAATGTATGTAGCTCACTTCAGTGATCAGCGACCGTCTTCGGCTGTCAACATTCATAAGATATGATTCCGTATCCTTGTCAGGATATATGTAGGTATTATCGCGGCGATAGTCGCTTGAACTGAGAGTGCCCACCATCTGCGCTTCCAGTGAATTCTTATCGTTGAAGTCTTGGCGCAAGAAGAGGTCGAGGGAAGGGGAAAGTTCCTTGCTTTTACTTTCATTGCGGTTCTCATATTCTCCTACAGTAGAGTCAACATTGTGAGAGAAGGCGCGTGAGGCATTTGCGAATGGGTTGATATTGAATGTAGCCGAAAAAAGAGTCTTTGTGCTCGGACTCAGGTCGTATTTCAGCCTTATGTCGTGCATATGGTAGTAGAAGGGAGCACGGTCATGAGCTTCAAGGTCAACTCTGAAGTCATTGCCGATGAAGCTTTCAGAATAATCGTCGTAAACGTGCTGGTAGTTGCGCCATGACGGAGAGTAGGAAAGTGTGAACTGAGATGGACCTTGATGGTATGATGCTCTTATCTGGGCATCCATGAATGTTGTATTGAGGGCACTGCGTCCCCATGCATAGACTTGTCCGCCATCATTCCGTTTTTTGAGGGTGATACTTAGCAGACCGGATACTCCTTTGTCGGCATATCTGGCAGGGGTGATACGGGAATACTCCACTTTATCAATGTCTTTTGGCTGGAGAGCGTTGACATCGGCCATGGTCGAAGGCACTCCATTGATGAGAATCATGGGTGTGCCACCATCAACACTCATAGTACGGTTGACCGGGTCGGGAAGCAGACCGGGCAGGGGGAGTTTCTGGAAGAGTTCCAGAGCTGTAGTGGATGCTTTGACTTCAGCGATGGATGGATATACTATAGTCTTGCCATCCTTGTTGACAGCTGAGTTGGCAGTGACGGTCACTTCACTGAGTGTGGTGCTTTTCTCAAGGTATAAATTGCCAATGTCAACACTCTTTCTGCCGTCGGGGAGAGTCACGTAGGCGGGGGAATAGCCATCTTTTTCTATCTCGAGGCTTGCACCTGACTGCGCGTCGGTGTCTAAAGAGAAAGTTCCGTTGGCTTGGGTGGGAGTTTGCAGTATGGTCTGTCCTCCTGCGATGATACGGCAGTCTACTCCGGAGAGTGCTGTTGAGTCTGCTGCATTGAGGATCCGGCCTTGGATTGTCCTTGCTTGGGCGATGGAGATTCCGACTGTGATTGCGGTAAAAGTTGCCAATAGTTGCTTAATATCCATGAATACTGGTTTTATAGGAATTCCTCCTGTTAATATAACAAAGTCTTTTCTGAATAAGACGTTTGAGAGGGCTAAAACATGACAAGTAATCAATGAAAAAATGGATAGGGTGGTTGGGAAAGCGAGCTTACATTATTTGAGGATGCGGTCGAGGTCAGCGTCTATGCCGGAGTTTGTGGCGAAGTCCCATAGGGTGAGGCTACGGATCTGGTAGTAGTAGCGCCAATATAGGTACATCTGATTGATCATAGCCTGGCGGCTCTCATCTTTGCTGAGCTGGGAGTCGTTGAGGTCGAGGGTAGATATCTTTCCTACGAGGAATGTCTCAAGGTTGGTATGGTAACGTGCAGCAGCTATTGTGTCGGCCCGCTGTGAGATCTCAAGCTGGCGACGCTGGTTGTTGTAGCGCTCCACGAGGATAAAGATGTCCTGATTGAATTCCATCTGCTCCTTGCGGATGCGGCTTTCCACTACCTTGCGGTTGTTTTCTGCAACTTTCACCTGTCCTTTTCGTTTTCCCCAGTCTATCAACGGGATGGAAAATCCTAATTCTACTACTTGATTGTCTTTGAGTCGATTGTATGCATCAGGAGTGTTGTCGGCAGTTCCGGTGAAACCAACCTGTGCGAAGAGGTTGATCTGGCGCATGTTTCCTTTTGCTCTTGCCACTTCATAGTCGGCTTCGAGCTGACGGCGGCGTATTTCCCGGGAGAAGGAATTATTTTGAAGTGCCTTGTCGAGAACTTCAGCGTAGTTCAGTTCTTCGGTAGGTACTTCTTCAGGCACTGCAGGCTCAAGATCCTCATCGTCTTCTATATCAAGAAAAGACTTCAATGCAAACATAGCGGCCCGGTAGTTGCTTTCGCGGTCGGTGAGAGTAGATTCTGCATTAAGAAGGTTGAGTTCGAGCTGAAGCAGGTCGTTGCGGCTTATCTGTCCCATCTCACGCTTTGCGATCGCAACCTCATGTAGTTTCTTAGAGTTGTCGTAATTCTGTTGCGCGATTCCGAGGTTTTCCTTTGCCATCAGAAGATCGAAGAAATATCCTACAGCATTCAGGGCTACTTGTTCGGATGAGCTGAAGAACTGTGCCTTTGCCTCTTCATAGCGTATAGGCTCAATGCGGCGGTTCCATTTCACGTGGTTGACTCCGAATATCGGTTGGTTGAGAGTCAATGCCACAGGTACGGACATGAAGCGGTTGGATGCTCCGCTGTCGAGTTGGCGAAGCCAGTCGAGCGACGTGTTGAGCGACAGGCTGCCACCAGTGAACCAGATATTTTGCTTGACAGAGACTTCACCATTCATCTGCATATAGTTATTGCGCACGAATGTGTAGCTGCCGTCATCGAGCTGGTATGCGCTGTAGCTCTTGCGGTAAGATGGGATGGTGGCATTGAAAGCTACTTCGGGCAGCAGGTCGGCGCGGTAGGTGCGGTAGCTCCAATAGCTGGTGCGGAGCTGGTTGAGTGCTACGGCGGCGTCAACACTGTTGGCACGAGCGGTCAGCACGGCCTCGTCGAGAGTGATCACCCTCGCCCGGATGGGCAGCCCCGTCACAAAGAACGAGACAAGGGCTGCCGCGGCGATCCCAATATATTTAATATTTAATTTCACAATGATAAATTATAAATGATCAATGATAAATTAAAGTTACGTTGCAAGCTGGAAGCCTGCTCTCCATAACTATTCGGATTTCATGGCTGCTGCGGGGGATATTGACATGGCGCGGCGGGCAGGGAAGTAGATGCCTATGGCTATCATGAGAGCCATCAGAAGCCATGCCGCGAGTACGCTTATGCAGAAATGCATTGGTTCGAAGTAGCCGTCATACCATGATGTAAACTCATATATGGTCAGTAAGTAGTCGATGACTATTGCCAGAGGGGTGACGAGCAGCAGAAGCACTTCGCCTTCTCCTACAATACGGCGGAAAATGTCGGTTCTGGTAGCTCCCGAGACCATACGGAGGGCTATCTCGCGGTTTCGCTGCTGAGTGCGGAACCAGAATGTGCCTAAGATGCCTAAGAAGATGTTTACAAGCAGGAACAAAGCGCAGATTATTACATTGCGTGTTTCTGTAGCCCAGGTTCGGTTGTAGTCTTCCTTAAGGAATTCGAATGAGTCTATGGAGGCAATATACCAGTTTCCAACCCGGAGAGCTTTGTCGGCGTCGGCCATAAGTTTTTCTTGGAAATCCTTATCCATATTGTCTTTGACTCTCACGGAGAAACCTTCCATAAAATCAATGTGATGTCCGTTGATGCGCTCGAACATTGATGCTCCAGCCCAACCATGAACTGTCCCATAGTCGTTGTACTTCATTGGTTTGAAAGAAGCTCTCAAAGTGAGGGTGTCTCTGCCGCTAAGCACCATTTGCTTACCATAAAGACCCTTTAGGGATTGGATTCCGGCTTTGCGACGCAAGGCATTGTCGCTTGGAATTATTCTTTCTTTCAGAAGGATTTCCCCGAGTTGCTCAGCAGTCTCTCCGTTGGCTCCCTCTATCATGAACACCTTGAAGAAATCCGGATCTACACGACGCACAAGTAGAGGTGCATCTGCCATACTGAAGGTGTCGATATCGAGTTGGACCATAGAGTTATTGGGGTTGTAAGGATGAGCATTGGAGCTCCATGTCACTGCAGACACTTCTGGACGCGCCAGAATACGCTCTTTCAAAGTCAGCAAATCCTTATATTTATCCTCCCGAGATTCGTATGGTTTATAATCAGGAGACGCTTCGTTCAGTTCCCTTACTCTCAATATATAGCAATGTTCGGTATTAAAACCGAGAGGTTCATTGAGAGTTACTACAACAGTATAGATTTTGTCAGCGAGGAAAAAGAGCACAACCGAGACGAGCAGAAGCTCTATCGCCATCCATACGTTGGCACGCCACTCAGCGCGCATTTGGGTCAATAGTTTACGTTTCATATCGGCAGTTACTTTTTGTCACCCGTAAGGGCATTGACGATGTTAGTTTTTGACGCCTGCCAGGATGGTACTGTGGCAGAGATGAGGTTCATGAGGAAGCAGAAAAGGAGAGCTATGCCGAATACACCGACATTGAAGACCATTCCTAATGAAAGTCCGGTGACGTCTGCGCCTCCTGCAAGGACGCTCTTCCCTCCTAAAAATAGGAATGCGATACTCATTACAAAACCAATAAGGCCGGCAATGATAGTGATGATAAGGCTCTCTATGAATATTTCGCTCATGATGGCAATTCGGGTGGCTCCAAAAGCACGGCGCACACCTATTTCCTCGCGACGATGGCGTAGGCGGCTCTGGGTCATGCTGCTGAGGTTGATAGCCGGAATGAGCAGGAGAATGGTATAGACAAGAAGGTTGTGTCTTCTGACTCCATCCATATCCGGCTCCATGTTGGCACCACGATTATTGACAGCTGTAAATTGGTCGTAAGGACGTTGGCGACGGTAGAATTCCCATCCGGCTTGACCAACTTCTGCTTCGAATTTATCCCAGACCTTATTATACTCCTCTCTCACAGCCGGGAAGTCGGCTTTGCTGGGAGCCACAATTATACAGCTGAGGGCGCCCATGTAAGTGCACCAGGTAAATTTATCGGTGCCATTGGAAGTCAGGGGTACCCACAGGTCGGCATCGGCATGCGAAGTAAGGTTGGTAACGTCGCGCACTACGCCGGATACACGATACGGCACGTGGTCGATAGAAAATTCACGTCCTTCACAGTCTGTAGTATCAAAGAGTTTGCGAGCGAGAGTCTCGCTGATTACTGCAACCTGTCGGCCTGATTCTACCTCTGCTTCTTCAAAGGGATGTCCGGATATGAAAGTGAAGTCCATCACTTTCCAGAACCCATGGTCGACATCTTTTCTTCTGGCTCCGAAAGGGGTTTTGCCAGGAACTGAAAGATGACTTTCGGTATTGGTCCAGGTAAAAGTACCTGCCGCTATCGGAGTTTTCATTTCGTAAAATGTGCGGCGGATTAACTCATAAGACATACCACCGTTGGAAGAATTATTGTCGGGGGTTGAACCCCAGTCTTTATTACCGATGGAGGCGCTTGTCTGCACGAGCCATCGGTCTCGGTTGCTCTCAGGGGCAAATGGGGCTACCTTTACCTCATCGATCATCACGATGATCATTATGAGGAAGATGGCGAGTGCAGTGCCGGCAATGCTGACGATGCTCAGCAGAGGCTGCTTCTTCATGGAGCCCCAGGCTTGTTTGAAATATCTTGTGATTTGCATTGTCTTTTCGTGAGGATTTTATAAGTCTTATAAGATTTATAAGATATATAAGATTTATAAAAAAAGCTTATTACATTACTTGGCGGCCGTCGAAGAAGCGGATGATGCGGTCTGTCTGGTGGGCCTGCTCTTCGTTGTGGGTCACCATCATGATGGTGCGTCCGTCTTCGCGGTTGAGGGTATGGAGGAGGTCCATTACTTCTGCTCCCATCTTTGAGTCGAGGTTACCGGTGGGCTCGTCGGCGAGGATTATTTCAGGGTTTCCTACTATAGCACGTGCTATTGCGACGCGCTGGCACTGACCGCCGGAGAGCTGTGAGGGACGGTGACGCATGCGGTGACTGAGGCCTACGCGCTCCAGGACTTCTTTGGCGAGTTTTTCGCGTTCGGATGCGCTCGACTTGCGGTAGAGGAGGGGGAGCATCACGTTGTCGATCACATTGAGGGAGTCGATGAGGTGGAAACTCTGGAATACGAAGCCGAGTTTCTGGTTGCGGAATGCAGCAAGATGCGAGTCGTTCATACCTTCTACGTTGGTTCCGGCGATGGTCACAGTTCCGGAGGTCGGTGTGTCGAGAAGGCCGACTATATTGAGTAAGGTGGATTTGCCGCAACCGGATGGTCCCATTACGGAGACGAATTCGCCTTTATCGATGTGTATGTTAACGTTTTCGAGAGCCTGGGTCTCGATTTCATCTGTACGGTAGATTTTGTTGATGT
>CAYSMP010000041.1:0-24339 GCA_964432215.1 uncultured Sangeribacter sp. | reverse complement strand
CCCATGCCACACAGTCAAGATTCGGAGTCTCTCCATAGTAAGAGAAATCATAGCGTATTGACTCATCGCGGCGGAGGTCTCCTTCTTCCCAGATACCACCATCCTCAACATTGCTGTAGGCATACTCAGTCACTACTACATGGTCATATCCTGCAAAGTAGCAACCATCGCTCCACCAGTTCTGAGCCACACGAGAACCAATCTGGAACATAATCTTATTATGATTGGGAGTATTGTTGAACTGCAGTTCAAAGATCGACTCATCAGTATTAGGAGTATTATAGTTGAAGAGATCAGCGTAGTTTACCAGTTTATATCCCATAGACATCACCTTCTCAAAGCACTGAGCTGCTTTTGCGAAATCACGAAGACCTGTTTCTTCGGGAGCAGCCATATATGCTTTTCCGAGCATTGCATACCCGGCGCCGGAAGTGGCACGTCCGGGGTCATTGCTCTCAGGAGCATATTTTGCAGCCTTTTCCAGATCGGCAATAACGAATTTCCATGTATCGGTAAGTGATTGGCGTCCATATCCTGTCTCATCTACCTTGTTAAGGTCGATAAGAGGAATCTCGCCCCAATAAGAAGCAAGCTCTAAATCCATAAAGCCACGTAGGAAACAAGCCTCTCCAAGAAGGTGGGCAGCTTTTGTGCCTACCTCTACCTGATCGTTATCAAGCGCACGGATAATCTTGGCAGCTGCAGTGACAACAGGAAAACGTGCATTCCACTGGTCTTTAACTCTCCCCGTGAGGGAATTGAGGTTTGAATCATAATTGTCGAGACATCCATTCTCACCGCCATCCTTCATCTGGAGTGCACCACGCTGAATTTCATCTGTACCGGTCCAAAGAAACCATGATTCGTTGTCTGCGCGTGTCTTATCGCGCATATTGTTGTAGATACCTGTGAGGTTTGATTCGATATAGGTCAAATCGCTATAGATTTGTCCTTCAGTAAGCCCCATCTGGCTATCTTCAGTAAGGAAGTCGGAGCAGGAGGTCAGTGTGCCAAGTGAGGCCGCCACCAACAAAAGAGTTTTTATATTAGTTTTCATTGAAGTCTTATGTTAGAAAGTGAGATTCAAGCCGAATGTAAATGAGCGGGTTGCAGGATAACCATAATCACCTGTCTCAGGATCGAAGCCCTTGTATTTGGTTGCTGTAAAAATATTGCTGCCTGTCACATATACCCGGATATTGTCGAAATGTATGCTCTGCATCCATTTCCTTGGAAGATTGTAGCTTAGTGTCAAGGTTGCCAGACGGAGATAAGACGTGTTCTGGAGAGCGAAATCAGTATCCCAGGCATAATAAGGATTATAGCCTGAAGATGTGTTGGTAATGGCTCTCGGGAAAGCTGCGTTAGGATTCTGTTCGCTCCAACGGTCAAGGAGGTCGGTAGTCGCCATTGATGTACCGGTGGATGCAAGCAGAGATTCATAGTATCCACTTATCTTCTTTCCTCCGATAGAGTAATTGAAGATGGCATTCAGTGAAAGTCCTTTCCATGAGAAATCTGTAGAAAAACCTCCATACATCTTTGGATCCATGCAGCCAACAATCACTCGGTCGTTCTGGTCTACAATCTTGTCGCCGTTCTGATCTATCGCGAAGAGATCGCCGATACCAACATTCTTGCCGTTGTAGTCTATGCCTTCCCATTGATCGCGGTTAGCCTCGGTCGCGATTCCACCACACTGAAGGGTATATATTGAGTTGAGAGACTCGCCGAGGAAGATATTTCCTGTACGCTCTGTGCCATTGAGAATTCGCTGTACCCCTCCATGCAATTTGTTGACTTTATTATGATCAAGAGAAAGATTGGCAGATACATTCCAAGTAAAATCGGGCAGATCAATCGGTGTGGCATTGACTGTCATTTCAAAACCCCTATTTGTTACAGAACCTATGTTCTCCCATTCCTCGCTATAGCCTGATGTGAGGGCAAGTGAATGTTTAAGAAGCAGGTTGTCGTTGTTGATGAAGAATCCATCGAGTGATAGACGGAGGCGATTATTGAGGAATGCCATGTCAAGACCTATATTGGTCTGTTTTTGCTTCTCCCAAGTCAGCAGAGGATTGCCAAGCAGGCCACTTGTAGCGTAAGATGCTGACCCATTGCTTACAGAAGAGTAATACATTGTTGCGTATGCATAGTTCTCGATATCCTGGTTGCCCACAACGCCGTAGCCGACACGAAGCTTAAGATTGTCGAAGATATGCTGGTCTTCCATAAATTTCTCATTCGTAACAGCCCAATTAGCAGAGAATGAGGGGAAGATACCCCATTTATGACCGGGACCGAACTTAGAAGAACCATCGTAACGTGCTGTCACTGTCAAGTAGTAACGCTGGTCATAGTTGTAGTTGGCTCTGACAAGATATGAGAGAAGCGAAGAGGCATAGAAGTTAGAGCCAATCACCTTTTTATCATTTGCAGCGGCCCCACCGAGATCATTGAAGCCAAGATCGTTAGAAGCGAAACGGTCACCCTGAGCCAATGTGTAATTGAAAGTGTTGCGAGATGCGGATGTACCAATAAGGAAGTCGGTATTGTGTACATCAGCGAATGTGCGGCGATAAGTTACGGTGTTATCCCATTGCCATGAGAGTTTTGTCCAACGTTCATGTTTTGCACGCGCATCGCCATTATAATGGCGGATCGACTGCTGCACATAGTCAGGGGTATATTCCATCCAAGTCTGATTTGCCAAATCGATTGCGAACGTAGAGCGGATATTCAGACCCTCGACAGGATTTATGTTGATGTAATTGGATGAAATCAAACGGTCGCGTACACGCTTCTGATCCACTTCGAGAGAATTATAGGGGTTGTAGTCATTGTTGTTTGCTTCTGTGTGGGCGCGATAGTAGAGTGTCAGATAGTCGTAGGTGTAGCGGGTTGCCGGATCCTTATATGGAGCAGGGTTGAGAAGAGGGTTGGCTCCCATAGCTTGGTTGAACACCTCGTCAACCGGCATTTTGTCGTCGGAGCGTGAGAACTGGGTGTTGGTGCCAACGCGTAGCCATGACTTAATGTCTGAGTCAACGTTCACTCTGCCTGAGTAGCGGTTGTTGTTTGTTCCGATGGTAATACCCTTGATACCGCTATAGTTGAAGCTTGCAAAGAAATTGTATTTTTCTCCACCGTTTGAGAAGCTAACAGTGTGGCTCTGAGTGACGCCTGTCTGAGTAAACCGGTCAAGCCAATCGTAAGATTCTCCAGACTTATAAGTAGCTAATTCTTCTGCAGAGAAAGCTGTAGTGGTTCCTAAAAGAGTGTTCTGAATATATGAGTTGCGATCTGCTCCCGGATTTGAGTGTATATAGCCGTTTGCAAAGGCATCTATTCTAAGATCTCCAAGCTGCTGAGCATCCATTGTCTTAGGACGATGGGCTATATGCGAAGTCTGCACCCAACCATCGTAGGTCACTTTTCCTTCACCTTTGCGACCTTTTTTAGTTGTGACGAGAATAACGCCATTTGCACCTCGCGAACCGTAGATAGCAGTAGCTGATGCATCCTTAAGCACCTGGATTGACTCTATATCGTTAGGATTGATAGAATTGAACGATCCGAAATCACCATCCATTACAAGACCATCAATGACGTAGATCGGAGAGGCACCGGAATTGATCGTGTTGATACCACGCACTCTTACGGTGGCATCGTCGCCCGGCTTGGCGCTTGGGGTCACCATAAGGCCAGCCATCTTTCCCTGAAGTGCACCAGCAACAGTGGTAGAGGGAGTCTCATTGAGTTTTTCTGCATCAAGATAGCCTACGCTGCCTGTCAGGTCGGCTTTCTTCATTGCTGCACCCACTACAATCACTTCGTCAAGTTCGGAAGAGTTTTCACTCAATGAAATATTCATTTGTCCATCTGCCGGAACTTTGAAATCAGCTGTCGTATACCCTACATAAGACACTTGCAGAGTACTTCCAACAGCCACTCTAAGGCTGAAGTCTCCGTCAATGCCGGTGGCAGTTCCTGTTGAAGTTCCTTTTACAAGTATTGTGGCTCCTATAAGGGGCTCCTGTGTGGCTGCGTCAACTACTACGCCACTCACTGTGATTTCCTGTGCCAATGCCGGCATCGCCGACAATATCGACATCAGAATGAATAAAAATATCTTCTGCATGATATGATGTTAGTTTTAGATTTCTTGAATGTGGAGTACTGTGCTGTCGAAGTTATTCCCTATGCCAAGGGAAATCCCTTCATTCATGAGATAATCGCCAGGGAATACCTGCCCATCGCCATAGAATGATGGCCAATCTTTCTTGTTGATTTCAGTCACACGATATTGCTTGTCCGGGTCAAGACCTTTGAGGCGTGTCTGGAAGAAAGTAGTGCGTCCGTGATATTTGAGGCTGTAAGCGAAGAAGACTGCTTCCTTGCCATCTTTCGAAACATACTGGTGGGAAGCCCAACCTGTACCATCTTCCGGATTCTTGAGGCGATAGAGATCGCCAAACTGAACAATCGGACGAATCTTTTTGTAAGATTCAATTGCTTTTTTAGCAAATTCCCATTCCTCTTCATTAAGGTGCTTGGGTTGAAGTTCAAGACCGAGACGCCCTGCCATAGCTACATCAAAGCGGAATTTTAGCGGTGCCATCATCCCGGTCTGATGATTAGGGCTTGTCGAGACGTGAGAAGCAGTCGCAATAGCCGGATAGAAAAGGTTTGTGCTGTTCTGTATGCGGATGCGATCTATGGAATTGGTATTGTCGCTTGTCCAGAATTCATCGTGGTATTTAAGTGCTCCCATATCAAGACGCGCACCGCCCGAACTGCAAAGTTGAATCATGACATCCGGGTGAGTTTCGCGGATACGATCATATACTGAGTAAAGACCGTTGGTATAGTCAATCCAGAAGTGCGACTGACGGTCAGCGGGAAGATATTCAGAACCAAAGTCGGTCACGAAGCGGTTTGCATCCCATTTTATGTAGCTGATATCGGGGCTTAGTGCAAGCACATCATCAAAGGTCTTTACTATGAAGTCTTGAACTTGTGGATTTGTCAGGTCAAGAATCCACTGCTGACGAATCTGAAGTTTCTCGCGGTCTCCGCTCTTTACTATCCACTCCGGATGGGCTTCGGCAAGCTGACTTTTAGGATTGACCATTTCCGGCTCAATCCAAATGCCAAATTTCAAGCCATTCTTGACAGCATGTTTAGCAAGGTAATCTATACCACGAGGTAGTTTCTTTGTATTGACCTGCCAATCTCCAAGGCCCGAATGATCCGTGTTGCGTGCATATTCACCGTTGCCAAACCATCCGTCGTCGAGTACAAACATCTCCACTCCAATCTTGGCAGCGTCGTCAATCATGTCGGTGATTGTCTTCTCGTCAAAGTTCATGTAGGCTCCTTCCCAACTATTAAGGACTACCGGGCGTTCCTGATCTGCATGCGTCAGATTATGGTTGCGTATCCAGTCGTGGAGATTGCGGGAAACTTGTCCGCGACCTTCGTTACTGTACGTCCAAACCATATCAGGGGTATTCAATGTCTGTCCATTGTCAAGATAATAAGTCGATGCAAAATCGTTGACTCCACCCACTACGTTCAGGCGTCCGCACTCATCCTGCTCGAATGTCACCTTATAGTTGCCCGACCAAGCCAGGGCACCGCCGTAAACTTCACCTTCGTCTTCACGTGCTGTTCCATTGATCGAAAGAAGGAAGGCAGGATTAGCAGTCTGGGTAGCCTGCACTCCTCGTTTTGATTCAACACTCTTGATACCCGGTTGAAGTTGCTCCTCTACGAGCTGCATCTCTGTAGCCCATACTCCGTGAAAATGGGTGAGGTAATAAGAATCAGCGTGAAGTGGAAGATAGGAAGAGGCAAGGTTTTCCACTACAAGTTTCCCATTTTCATTATTGGTAAGGGATGAAGACTGTGTGATGACATTTTCCTTGCCATATGCAGTGAAAGTCATAGTCAGGTTGATATCATAGAGAGGATCATTCAACACTATGTCTGTACGCGTCACATCTTCCTCCGGGTGACTTACAGAATGGGATACATATTTAAGATGAGTCGTATGCGAGCCATCGGAATGGATGAGTTTGAGGGCTGGGGAGATCATCACATATCCACCATAGGCAGGGTAGGCTTGAGGAGCATATCCGGCACCGTTGTCTGGCTGCTCACGATATTTCTTAGTCTTATAAGGATCGGCATTCTTAAACTTCTTGCCATAATAATTATGAACAAGATTGCCATTATCGGCAACTGACATCACCATCTCAGTGTTGTCTGTAGACACTCTTATGAGAGGGTTTTCTTTAGCTTGGACACCGAAAGCGGCGGTAAGAGCCAAGGCGATTGCGAGGTTACTTTTTAGTCTCATGGTTTATTTTTTATGGCTATTATGATTATCGTATGAATATTTTTTTCGACACCGCAAAATTACACCATTTCCAAATAATCTTAAAGTAGCTATTCGCCAATCCTTTGGTAATTCTGCACAAATTACCTAATCTTTAGCACATTGGCACAAATTTACCAAGCGTTTGACGCAAAATTACCACCAACAATTGACCACTATAATATTGATAATCTCTTACTCAACAGGCAATACACAATAGATAACCCACGAAATTAAAGGGCAGAGGATATACAACGCGAAAAAGCCGAAGGCATTGATCCTTCGGCTTCAATTGTAATCGAATTTAATTTTTGTGAGCTACTTAACCATTACTTTTACAGATGTGTCTGCAGTGCGGACAATATATAGACCCGGTGTAAGGTCGGTGCCATCTGTCATCACGCCGTCAACTGTGTATATCTTGGAACCGACCGGAGAGATTATATTGTTGCCATTAACATATACACCATTATTATTCTTGATAGCAGTGACTCCAGTCTCTGTCGATACATTAACAGCCATACCGATCACTTGCTCCTGCCAGTTTCCAGCAGCATCTTCCACACGGATTTTTATATCATTCCATCCCTGACTTAAAGAACCGATTTCAGCCTCGTAAATTGTACCTATACCAGTAATGACTTCTTCGTTAACCTTAGTATAATTGAGTTCAACCCATTCCTCTGTTCCCGTTGGAGCATACCAAATATTGAAAGATTCAGGTTCTAAAGTTATCGTCGCAGTCTGACCATAGTAATTGATCATCTCATTTCCTGATTCAAAATCACCTGCACTTACTAAGATAGTATTGTTAAGACCAGGCTTTACACAAGATGACAGCTTGCCTTCATTCGTACGCACTTGCATCATCGTCACAGATGGAGGAAAGAAATCAACTTCATTCATATTGAAATGTGTTGTCGATACTGTAGTGGAGCGTTGACCATCTATCTCAAAATTTGAGTCTGTCAGTTTCAATTCTGTTTCTCCTGCCATATCAGAATCATATCCCTTCCACCATTCCTCAATGGCCTCCATAGAGTTAGCAACCTTAACGCCATTTACTCTAAGTTCTGCTTCCATAACAGACAGGTCGGTGTTACGAATTTCGCCCATACGCCCGGTCGGGACAATATCAAATCCAAGATATTCGTTTCCTCCAAAGAGATTGTATCCACGATTAATAGTAGCTGTAACTACCGGAGCCGTAAGAAACATTACATCTTCATTGTCTATAATTTTTGAAGAGAACGGCTCAACTCCAGCAAACTGGAAATCGGCTGATGGAGACTCTGAAGTCATAGCCAATGAAGTCTGTGGATAGACGATCCATTCTCCTTCGCCAAATGGCTGCTGCCATGCTCCATAGTTAACTGTCTGAACAACATTAGAACCGATTTTGACAAGTTCTGTCTTAGTAGGTGCTACCAATAAATGCACCATTGGGTCGTTGATATTATTTTTTGAGAAACCAAGGCGATAGATCTCAGATCTTTTGCTTTCAAGTCTAATGGCTCCCGATGTAAGACGATTTGTATCGCCTGCAACCCTTCGGATAGCAAACCCGTATGGAGCAATCCAATCAAGTTCTTCCGGATATTCCTGTATCAGTTTTTCGGTATCCTGAGCGGCCGCAGTCCACGCAGGCTTGAACTCCCGCATTTTATATTCAGCTACATCATTGCTTACAACACCAGACTTAGATCCGGCCAGCTCTGCCATCATTATCAAAGTATTGGCTTCTTCATATTCGGGGGTGCCAATCCAAGTGCCTATACCGAGATGGATTCTATCACTGACATCATTGATATTGATACATAATAATTTGGTCGGATCATAGAATCCCCATGGTGTCTCAGCATGAATTACAGGTGTCATTGATATAGAACTGTCAAGACCCCAACCCGGACCGACAACATAGTCAAGTATGGTCAGTCCTGAAAAAGTCATTGATCCATCTGAAACCGGTATTTCCGTACCATTTTCATCAAGATTCACCACTGGTAAAACCAATGGGCTACCATTAGGTAAGAGTGGTTGGAATTCAATATGGTTTGTAATGCTTGCAGGATTTACATCAATCGTCATATCTCCAGAAACCTCTACATTTTCAAGCACCACGTAGCCTTGATAATCACTGTATGTATAAGACATAGGATTAGAGTGGATGAAACGAGCCACTATGTCATACGTTCCCGGAGCCAGATACAAGTAATCACCACTTGGATTTACAATAGGCTGATTGGGAGCACAAGCTACACATATATCTGGAGTCCATCCTTGCATATCTTCTGGCAGTTGGATCAATACAGCACACTCCTCGGCTGCTGCAGGAGCCAGCTTGGGTACAGATTTGAATTTAGTGCTTTTTTCAACATGCTGGAGCTTTGCAAGATGCTCTGGCATTACAGGGGTAGCAGCTACCATGGTCATCCCTGACACAAGGAATGCTGTGAGCAACATCTGTTTTGGAAAGGAGGTAGTCATATTCTTAAATATTTATGGTTTATAATTGACTATGATTATAAATTTGAGACAAAGCTTTTCGAAGACCATTAGTATTAACCGGCTTCAGCAGTGTTCCCACTACATTCAGACCACTGCACCGGAACGTATCATCAAGAGAGCTACATGTCAAAATCAAAGGTACATTGACTTCAGAACGCCGAAAAATATCTATCGTGTCCCCGTCGCATGCCTCAGTATCCGCAATAATACAGTCAGCATGCCTGTCTTTCCCGCCAAGCCATTCTACCATCTCAAGAGCTTCTTCTGTCATGCATGGTATTTTGGCTTCGGGAATAAGACTACGCAACTGAACCGATATATCGAGACAAGCGCAATATGTATTCTGAAGAATTATACAATCCATTTGCAGTGTGATTATTTATCACTGCAAAGTTAACTTCATTCTGATTTCAAGACAATAAAAAAATGATAAAGGGATAATGGAAGAGATGAAGAGGGCTAAAATGGAGATGAAATGGCATCATTACGTATCAGTGAGAGTGGCCAAGCCAATTTAAGAATTCCATTTTACGTGCAGAACTGACAGTGACCATACGCGACGCACTGCCGGCATCAATATTGACATTCAGCCTTCCCTTGAAATATTTAGTTACTTTTGATATGCAATCAATGTTGACAACTGTATTGCGAGATATATGAAAAAAACTATTGTGATCTAATATATTCATGCAGTCAGAAAGGGTTGCAAAATCAGTAAGATATATCGTGCCATCCTTCAAAGTGACTGATACACACTTATCCTCTGCAATAAAATAGGCGACTTCATCAGATGATATGAAGCTATAGCTGTCTCTATGAGATATTAAGATTCTTCCATGTGTCGCCACCATTGGAGCCACCTCTTTTTCACCAACCTCTCCAACCAACGATGAGGAAAGTGAGCGTCCCAGACCTTCAATCTTTACAAGCATTTTTGTCAGTTTCTCAAGAGTAATAGGCTTAAGCAGATATCCAACACTATTGACATCAAAAGCCTGCAACGCAAAATTCTCAAATGCAGTAGTAAACACGATTGGACATGTTATGGTAATCTGCTTAAAAATATCGAAACAACTTCCATCGTCAAGCTCTATATCCATAAAAATCAAGTCAGGATAAGAATTATCTGACTGCAATTCCTCAACTGTCTCCTCCACACTCTCAGCTATGAACAATAGCTTCCAGTCAGGACGTAACTCCTTGAGCATACCGCATAATGACAGTCTGGCATACTCTTCGTTTTCAACTACAGCGTATCTCATGCCTATGGATTTCAAATTTAATAATGTTGTTGATTCTTATTTCCCGCTTACTTGTGACCATATTGTGGTTCAGTTTCAACTGCCTGTGGCAGCCACTGAAGATATACTTCAAACATCCCATCTGATGTGCTATCAGAGACTCTGAGCTGACAACCCATAGACTCATAAACACTTTTCAAATATTTCAGACCAAAACCGGAAGAATTCTTAGGAGAAGTCTGACGTGGGTGAATAGGGTTGACTACAGTAATTCCTTCTTCATCTAATTTTATTTCAACCGACATTGGGCTACGGGAAGACACAACATTATGCTTTACAACGTTTTCAAGAAGTATTTGCAAGGAGAAAGGTATTAATGTCACGCGAGAAAGAAAATCGCTGTCATGAGCTATACCAGACCATGTGACAAAGAATTTATTATTGTATCGAGTGGTAAGGACTCCAATATAAGCCCGGATAAAATCTATTTCCTCAGAAGCAGGTACACGGTCCCTCTCATGTCGGTCAAGTACATATCTATACATTTCGGCAAGATTCTGAATGAATATGCGGGCTCCCGATGGATCAATCGAAACAAGAGAATATAGCAGATTAAATGAGTTGAAGAGGAAATGTGGGTTGACTTGAGCTTTCAACGTGTTATATTTATAGTGCATCACCTGACGGTGCATATCTTCCACTTCTCCTTGATAGCGAATTAGGCTCTTGAAATAAAAGGTCATTTCAATCAGCAAAAGCACCAATAAGTCATTGAGCAATGTGCCACTCCAGTCAATGCTGGCATCCCATCCTGTAAGCAGTGTGAATACCATCGCAAAAAGCCAGTTTACACAAATTGCGGTCAACATGGCGGCCAAAATGTCAGCTGCGATCTTGACTAATCTGTCGCGAAAGGATATCCATTTGAATACTATGGCAATATACATCCACCAAATTGTCGCTATCGGAACTATATTGCATACGACTCCGAAACCAAAGTCACTCAGTGATTCATAAGGGAAAATATCATCAAATTTCAATGCATTATAAAATGCCTGAAACCAACAATAATATAAAAGCAGACCGCTCCACCATAAAATGGAAGGACCCAATGGCACATGAGTCATAATATTTGCTTTCTGTTCGCGAGACATATTTCCACTTATAAATCTATTACCTTAAAATCACATACTATTTTCTCAAAATCATCGCAAAAGTATAAAAAAGAATTTAAATTTCAAAATCCATGAAACAAAATTCCATTCGGACTGATCTTCATTTATGCCCTATAGCTTGTTATTTCGTAGAGTAAACTATATATTCCTGCAGACCTATCAATGATACTAAAATACTATAGAAAAATAAGTGGAAATGTGTAAGTTTTCGGAAATTTCATTATCTTTGCCAAGTGAAAAAAGGACTCTAAACTATGAATGATATGAAACCAATAGCAATAGTGACAGGGGCAACAAGTGGTATCGGAGAAGCTTGTGCGCGCCGATTTCAGGCAGCCGGTTACCGTGTGATAATAACCGGACGCAATACGTCAAGACTCGATGCTCTGAAAGATGAACTGGGAGATGATGTGCTTCCACTTACATTTGACGTTCGCGACCGCAAAGCTGTAGAAGTTGCTATCGCTTCCCTTCCTCAGGAATGGAAAAATATTGAAGTGCTTGTGAATAATGCCGGACTCGCACTGGGGCTCGAAAAGGAATATGAAGGAGACTACCATGATTGGGACACAATGATTGACACCAACATTAAGGGACTCCTCTATATGACCCGTGCCATAGTACCCTGTATGGTAGAGCGTGGCAAAGGGCATGTGATCAACATTGGATCAGTCGCTGGTGACGCAGCGTATGCCAATGGCAATGTATATTGCGGAACAAAAGCAGCCGTCAAGGCTATTACCGATGGATTGCGCATAGACTTGGCAGAGACTCCAATTAGAGTAACATTGCTAAAACCGGGACTTGTAGAAACTCGCTTCAGTGAGGTACGCTTCCATGGCGATACAGATCGGGCTGCCAACGTTTACAAAGGTATCGTTCCTCTCACAGGCGATGACATAGCCGACGCCGCCCTATACGCAGTGCAAGCTCCGGCTCACGTACAGATAGCCGAAATGCTGATCCTCGCCACCCACCAAGCAAGCGGAAGCGTAATCTGCCGCAAGTAATACTGCAATAATGCACATTTAGTTTCGAACTATAATAAATATAACTAAAGCCGAAGCGAGACACTTCGGCTTTAGTTATTGTAGGGGCATGGATTAGTCAAGAGTCTGTCCTCCGCCGCCGTTTACCATCAAGGTCTGTCCTGATATCCATGGCGACATCGGAGAGGCGAAGAAGAGAACGGCTTGGGCGATATCAGATACTTCACCAAGACGATGTATCGGTGTGTGTGACAGCATACGAGACTCAATCTCCGGAGTCATTACTCCCGCTAAGGCAGCTGTACGTGTTGCTCCTGGTCCGACACAATTGATGCGGATCCCCATCGGACCGAAATCATGAGCCAAATTCGCCGACATATGGTTGAGGGCAGCCTTCGTGGAGGCATATATGGCTATACCCGGACTATGGTTGATGCTGCTCATAGACGATATGTTGACGATGCTTCCGTAGCCTGCTTTCTCCATATGAGGAGTCGAAAGTTGACACAAACGCCACGGAGCGAACACATTCATATTATATATCTTCTCTACATAAGCACGGTCAATTTTGAAGGGGCTCTCTGTGCCTCCCCCTCCCCCACCGGCATTGTTGATGAGTATATTGATTTTGCCGTATGTTTTGAGCGTAAAGTCAACCAAATTCACCAGATCGTCATCTACAAGGACATTGCAGGCACAAGCAACAGCCTCACCACCGGCTTCCTTTATAGTAGCAACAATATTTTCAGCCTTTGAGAGTGTACGGTTGCTGACCACTACCTTTGCGCCTGCAGCAGCAAGAATCTCGGCACATCCGGCTCCAATGCCATCACCGGCACCGGTGACTATCGCCACCAATCCTGTCAAATCAAGTAATTCCTGAGGTTTCATAGTTTTCATTTCGTTTTTTACTTTTCCAACACGTACAAACGTTATATGGTTCAACCCTAAATCTACAAATTCTACAACTCTAAATGACACTACTTCACTAATATGAATTGAAGTGATTTAAACTCATTTTTCTTAAGATCTCGTCTGGTTTTGGCTCGTCATCTTAGTTTCTTAAGGAAACTCGCCAATTTTCAATTCGAGTAGATTTTTTCATGAAGAAAGAGACAATTTCATTATGTCGAACGTATTGGAATATCTGAAAGGAATGCAAGTATCGTGACTGAGGAATGAAGGAAAATACGCCAAAAAGATGCGGGGAATTATTAACTGCTTTAATTTATATCGTTTGCAATGGTAGAGAGATAAAATTTAGGATATGTCTTGACATTATTGTCTGCCACGATTGCTATAAGCAGATGCGCTGTCATAGCCGTCATGGTAAACTCTCCGACAGATGATCTCACTTCAGGCGTGCATACATATTTCATAGCATCCTCAACCCAACTGTTGCGAGGTATGTGCCAAAATATGCTATATCCACTTGTATATTCAAGCATAGCCTTTACTGGGTCTTTGTCTGCTTTATCATCTACAAAATAAGGAAGACTCTTACTCGGCATAACAATAGTGACACACGCACCGATTCCAAAATTGAAGGCGCATATTACCGGCACCCCTGTATGGCTATAGTGATCAATGACTGCCCTGCATTTCTCCTTTTCAGAACATATACATATCGCGACATCACATAGAGGAACATCAAAACTCTCAGACGTCGTGACAACGTCTGTAAATCCCAACCGCCCTATTGCTTGTGCGATTAGAGCAACCGCTTCTGTCCCTATGACAGCAACCTTTGTAACAGCAATTTTCTGTTTTAAATCTAATGATAATCCTCCTAATTTTTCCATATTTTCAAAATTAAAAAGCAAAGTTACTCATTTGACCTCACATTCCATGCACACTTTTGTGTGCAAATTCACTTACTTTTACTATTCACGCTTCAAATGCACACTTTTTAGTGCATTCAAATCGGATCGTAACGTGTATCTTTGCACTCTGACGGTAGGAAAGAAAAAAAATTTTTATATGACGGTTACGTTTTGTAGCGTGATTCGTATCCATAGTAAAAGCAATGAAAACAGACAATCTTACATACTCATATCTGGCACTTCGCGACAAGCTGCATAGAAGCGCAATGGCTTTCCTCAAAAACGATGAGGATGCCAAAGATGCTTTGCAGGATACATTCTTCAATCTTTGGAGAAACGGCGGAGTGGAATCCGAGCCCGAAGCTCGCAACAAGCTGTTTGCAGTGTTGAGGAACATTTGTATCGACAGGTTGCGAAAGCCCCGGACTGATGGTATAGAGGATATAGTTACGGATGAGCTGGAGGTAAAGCCCATACAGTTTGAGGATATGGACAGATATGAATCATTGCTTACAACCGGACTTACTGACATTCAGAGGCAGATATACTCACTGGTCACGCATAAAGGGATGGAATATGATGAAATATCTAAACATCTGAAGATATCGGTTGAGGCTGTCAGGATGAACATGAGCCGGGCAAGGAAAAAGATACGTGATAACTACAGACAACTTGAAAAATGAAAGAGCAAGATATTAAACTGACACAGAAAGAGACCGAAAAGCTTTGCCGTCTATATATGGATTGCAGGCTTTCCGTTTTTGAGGAAACTGAACTTCAGTACATCCTCACCCGGGTTGACTATCATACTCCACTGATCGATGATGTGCGTGGAATAATGGGCATTGATAGAAATATTGCTGACAAGACTCTAATCAAGTATGATTCCAACATAAAACGTCCTTTCCGTAAATGGGCAGTGTATATCAGCATTGCAGCTTCCATTGCTCTGGTACTCGGCATCGGATTGACTTTCTTTCTGGATCAACCGATCACACAAAGTCATTCAGGTGGATATTACGCAGCTTATGCTGACGGACACCGCCTCAGTGACGACGTAGCAATGTCGCAGGTGGAAGCAGCGAAAAAATCAGCCGACGACTTCATAAAGGAAATGTCGGAACTTGAAGCAAAAGAGAAAGAGATGATGGAAAGTTTTATAAACCTTAATACATTCGAATGATGAAAAGATTATTAATCATATTCACGATGGCTTTGGTCTCCCTCTTGGCAAACGCAAAGCCACCCCAAATATCGGTAGAACAGCTTTTTGATGGACGTTACAATAAAGAGAAAACCGTAAGTACATCAATTTTAAAAGAAAACGGTATGTATTTTCGGATGCTCCAGGTTAACGATAACCCGGCTATCGTAAAAAAAATCGCTGAAACGCTCTCAAATGACAGAACAAGGGCAACAAAATATTTTGAACAGACCGGAGAAGGAGGAAAATCGATAATTGTCAAGATAATAAATAACGGTGAGACAATCAATATCGGGTTTCAGCAAGCCCCTTCCAGCAACTCCGCAACTCTTTTTATAAAAGGATCTGAGAAAGCATTCAAATAATTCAACTTTCTTAAAGGAAGTTGAATAAAAAGCCAATCCTATAATTATGAAAAAAATATTTACGCTGCTTTTTATAGCAGCGGCACTCTCTATGTGCCTTTCCGCTCAGGAAACCAACGATTCCATACCCTCAGATTGGGAAAAAGAATTTGAACTCAATGAAGTGGTTATAGTCGCAAGTCGCCCTGTTCTCAAGCAAGAGCCTGACCGTATTGTTTACCTTACAAAAAACGATCCCTATGCATTGGGATTGAATGGCGTCCAGGTTCTCGACCGAATTCCCCGTGTTTCCGTAACCAATGATCAAGTAAGCGTAGCCGGCAAAACATCCGTGAAATATATCATCGACGGACACCTCCTGGAAATGCCTGAGGAAGCAATTGCCCTCCGGCTGAAGAACCTACACTCATCTGGCATTGAAAAGGTTGAGCTTCTTACCACTCCTCCTGCTAAATATGCGGTGGCTACAAATGTGGCATATATCAGCATAACTACACGCAACGAATCGTATGGAACGAGAGGGAACGTATGGGGCAACGGCACTGTCCGCGAGGATTTCAGTTACCTGCTGGGTGGCAACATAAGCCATACTACCCGGAAGATAGAGTTATCGGCAGATGCCAGTTGGCAGGATACAAAAGGGATAAATGACCTTGACCGGACTTATTCCTTCTCCGATTATACACGCACTTCCGACCGTACCAACCGGTTTACTAACCGCTCTTTTGGAGCAAATGGTCTATTCAAATATAAATTCACCGACAGGCTAAGTGCAGGTGCAATTGTCAATTACAGTATGATGCGACTTAAAAGCAATATCTTTGATGAAACCATCGACAATGGAATTGCTTCATTCTCCCGCAACAACTCTCCTGCCCGTCCGAACAATGCTCTCACATTGACTGCCTTTGGAGACTGGGCAATCGACAATAAAGGGAAGATGCTTGGTCTGACCTATAATTTCTTTAATAGGCACACCCATTCGTTTTCTGATGTCTCCACTTGGCAGGATGCCGAGTATTCAACAAGACTTACTGATGACGGCACCAACAAATACCGTATTCATTCTGTAAAACTGGATGCAAACTTACCGTTCCCATCCTTCAGAATGGATGCCGGAGCATCCTATACGGGTGTGGATAACAGCACAGACTTGCAGATTAATGATTTCATAGACGGTGGTTGGGTAAATAATCTGCTCCAAAGCAACTCCTTCGATTATAATGAAAAGACAGCGGCTGTGTATATCAGCGCAGAGAAAAACTTTCCCGGTTCATTCTTCGGAAAACTCGGCCTCCGCTACGAGCACACAGATGTCAAGGGATTGCAGCTTGCCGGTAATATGCGTCACAATAAGAGTTACGCTTATCTGTTTCCAACTTTGAATATAAGCTGGAACAAACCGGATGTTGGTAGATTCTCAATGTCATATTCGATGGGTATAACACGCCCGAATTTCGTTGATCTAAATCCATTCAGATACTACACGACAGTCAACGACTATTTCTCAGGGAATCCGAATCTTGACCCCGGTATTTCCCACAATGCCGAGATCAACTACAGTCATAAGGGTGTATATGCCGTAGTGTATAACTCCTATAATCACAATGCCATTGGAAATATAACAAGATTCAATCGTGATGGAAGCCAATATACAATGCCTGAAAATTGTCTTAATACCAATAAGACCGGCTTATATGCCTCCTACAACCGTTCATTTTTCCAGTGGTGGAATCTTAAACTCGGTGGAGAAGCATTCTACTCGATGGCTAAATCCAAGGTAGCTGATTTTAAAGAGGCTGACGATAATGGCTGGAGCGGAAAGCTTGAACTGAACAGTTCTTGGATGCTCAACCACCGGAAGACCCTTATACTAAACTTCAGATTCAGCCATTATTTCCCATGGAAGGATAGGATGATACACTACTCTTCGATATCTCTGATTGGTCTTGACATACGCTATGCATTGCTCAATAACCAATTGAATCTGGCTTTATCAGTGAATGATCCTTTTGGATGGAATATCACAAAATCAAAGGTCTTCTACAAGGATTATGTTATCGACACCAGAAATGATATTCATTCCCATGCTGTGACATTCCGAATGTCATGGTCATTCGGAAGAAACAAGGTAAACAATGTTTATCGCGACACTAAGGAAAGGGAATCAAAACGCACTTATTAGTTTTTCATGCAAGGATGGAAGCTCTCGACAATAATAGTAATGTCGGGGGCTTCTTGCTTATTGCTTTCACATTTCTGACGAATTTATAGTCGCTGAAAACATATCTTCGGCAAAGAAGGAGGGATACCACATAAAATGGCGCCTATAGAAGTGTATTTTTTTGAAGATGTTTGTTGCAAACATCTTCAACCTGCGTCTACCTAATAGATGGAGAGAGATTTTTTCATATCAGCATTCCGCAATGTGCGCCGACGCCTGATGGCGCGACATAGCGACGACGATGAAGACGCCCTGCAGGATGCCTTCTGCCGCCTCTGGACCCGTCGCGATGACTTCTCATCGCAAGGAGAGGCAGAAGGATTTCTTACAGTAGCTGCCAAAAACATCACCGTCGACAGTCATCGCCGCAGGCAAGCGCATCCGGAAACAGATATTGAGAATGCTAATAAATTTGTCTTAGACGACGATGGAATATCTTCTCAAAATGAGCAAATTCTTGAGATCAAAAGTCTTATCAAGACATACCTTTCTCCACGAGACCAAGAAATCCTTATTCATCGAGAGCATGACGGGTGGGAATTCGATGAAATTGCTACACACTTCCAAATTTCGGAAGCCAACGCCAGAATGATCGTATCAAGAGCGCGTAAGACTATCCGGGAAATTTACCTAAAACGACAGAAATGATGAAAGAAAAAAACATACATAAGATCATTGACCTTTATTTTGAAGCTCAATTGTCAATCTCCGAGGAAGATGAGCTATTCCGCTTGTTGCTTGCTTTCAAAGGAGAAGACGAGAAGGTGAAAGAGGCTCTTGCTGTGATGCTGATGGCGCGCAGTCCTTCAATGCTGACAGTGCAGTCTCCGGCTCAGAAACCTCATTTAGAAAGAAGGTTTATCAAATTCCGTAGCCTAAAACGCGTAGTCGCGGTTGCCTTAGTGGTAATTTCCTGCACAACTGCTCTTTTGTATTATTTCCGTCATAACTCCGGATTTGAAACAGAAGATATGATGGCTTACGTAGGAGGAGTAAAGGTCAGTGATCATTCGGAGATAATGAAAATAGTCGACGATCAACTAAATGATATAAGTACGTCTTCGGAATTCTTCTCGCAGACGATTGCCTCAGATCTCGATGATATAAGAAATGCATTTAATGAAGAGGGGATATGAAACATAATTTGTATAGATGGATGGCATTCACTATTATCCTGGTGATTTGCCTTGCAAGTTCTATTGCCTCTGGTGAAAACCTGCATGTCTCCCCATTTTTTAAAGAGGAGTTTGCCAAGAATCCAGCCGTCACGATGGTGTCTTTTTCCGGCAAGCAAACTAATTGGAAAGGATTGACAGTCTATAAAAGCGTGTCCGTGTCTGGTGATAATGAAACTGCGGATGCAATCGCAAGGTGTGTCAAGAAAGACGGGGCTAAAGCCGATTTCAAAGAGACTTCCTATAGAGAAGGAACGCTATATTTCGGTTTCTTTGGTCTTGGAGGTGAAGGGCGCAATAGAAAATATCTTTTCTATCTCGATCTACGCCCAAAGGGTAAGGACAAAACAACGCTTGTCTATATAGAAGGTAATTGGACGGCTGACGAAGTAAAAGAAATGATAACAAAAAAAATAAAATAATATGAGGGATTTATTATTGACTCTAATAATGGTCTTAGCTCCCGTCTGCAATGCCATGTCACAGAATCCGGAGGCTCCTGATACAGTAAAAATTATTAAGAATGCGGAGAAAGTCCTCGTGTCGCGCAATGCTGACACCACTCTGATCGAAGTAGAGACCGACAACGAATATGGGAAGGAACAGTTTTCCTACACAGTTACAGTAGAAGATTCAATTCCCGATGATGACTCTTCTATTGAATTCGAGATTCCTTTTGGAATAGGGAAAGACAAGACAAGGCCTCGTAGACATTCGCAGCTTAAGACTACGATATTTGGGCTTGGACATATCTACATAGGCCAGAGATTCAATTATTCAGATAAGGGAAATGTAAAGAATTCAATTGAAGGAGGATTCAGAGACCTTATCGGTGTCAGATGGAGCAGAGGAGAATACACCCCATCATTCTCAATAGGCCTCGGCCTTGGACTTCAAAAATATCTTGCACAAGATGGATTTGCATACTCCCGTATTGGCTCGAATCTTGTTCTGCTACCGGTAGAAGATGGCTATTCTGTCAAATCCTCCCACTTGCACGTAATAAACTACCAAGTACCGTTGATATTAACTATACCTATAGGGTGCAATGTGGCATTCTCTTTAGGGGGTATCGGATGCTTTAATACATATGCATATGCCCACACAGAGCTTTCAAATGGCTCGACAAAAATCAAGACTACCTTTAAAGGACTTCAGCAACGTCTTTTCACTGCAGAAATGATGTGCTCTCTCGGAGTGTGCGACATACTGGGTGTCTATGCCTCCTGGAGCCCAATGACACTTTTTCAGTCACCATATGGGCCTCAACTCAAATCATGGAGTATCGGAGCCACAATCAACTTCTAACCACAGCTAATCATATGAAAACATTAAGATATATCGTAATCCTCCTCCTTTTTTCTCTCAATACATATGCTTCCAACGAAGTCCCTGATACATTGATGACAGTAGACAACCCATCCCAAGTACTCATCACTGAAAGTTCTGAGGGCACAAGAATCACAGTGACCGACAATAAGAGTGGCATAGAGGAATCGTATCTTGTAGAGTATACACCGGGAGCTAAAGTCAGCACTTCACGAAAATCTTCAGTCTCAATATTTAATATTCCCGGCCTGGACTGCATGAATATTAAAGAAAAATGCGGGTGCTTTGGAAGTGGATGGTCAATAGGATTTGATGGCCTTTGTATAGGATTAACCGAAGCTCACGACCAGACGGGAGGAGGTGGCCTTCAGTGGTCGAAGTCGTTTGAAATCAGTTGGCTGAGTTGTTTGAATGTGGGATATGAGTTTAGCAGATCGCGTATATACCTTGGGTTGGGATTTGACTGGAGAAATTACAAGGCTACTGCCGACAACCGCTGGCTCGTCACATCAGAGACAGGTGGTGTGGAATGGGGAAAGGCTCCCGAAGGAGCATTAGTGAGATACTCCCGCCTAAAGGTATTCAGTCTTCAAGTACCATTATTGTATGAATGGCGAATCCCGAAATCTCAATTGAAAGTCAAGCTCGGACCTATACTCAATTTTAATACTTATTCTTCTATCAAAGGAGTTTACGATGACTCCTTCGGCAACCGCTGTGAATATTTCACTAAAAATTTCAAACGCAATCCAATGACTTTGGACTTTTTCGGATCAATTTCTTATCGCAACACTCTTGGAATCTACGTCCGTTATTCCCCTATGAAGGTGCTGAAAGTGTCATCCCCCATCAACTTCACACCTTTCACCATAGGAGTAGGTTTTATCATCTAACTAATCACATTTTTCCTAATTACAAATAAACATGACAACTGGAAATACTGAAAAGTAACCAGCACATTGCTTTTTTTACTACACAGACTCTTGTTTTGCAAAAATTATTGTTAATTTTGCATATGTAAGTAGCTCGCAAAAATTAATGATATGATTGAAGCAATAAGCCCACATGGCTACAAAACACAGTTATCAGATGATCATAATAAAGTATGGATATCTTAAGGAAGGAACTGAACAGTATATATGAGGCACAACATCTCTCAACGGAGAAGCTTGACACTAAAGAAGTCGAGGCAGCCTTACATAGAGTTGGTGTGTGCGCGGAAATAGATGGAGACTGTCGTGTGATCACCGATGCCTCAAGCGACACATGCTGGGTTTTTGGTTCCCGATTTGGCCATTTACTCGGGATCTCACCGGAGATTACAAAGGTAGATTCAAGCGATGAGGATGAAATCTATAATAATATGCATCCTGAAGATTTGGTGGATAAGCGAATGCTGGAATATGAATTTTTCAAATTTGTCGATTGTCTGGCAGTTGAAGAAAAGTTAAAATATAAGGCAACCTGCATGATTAGAATCAAAAATAAGCATGGGGATTACGTCTTGATGAGGAATAGTACACAAATTCTAAAATTATCTCCAGCCGGTAAAATTTGGCTTATACTCTGCTGTTATGATTTTGTAGATAATAAGAATGAAAGTCACGGAATTTCCCCGCGTATACTCAACAGCAGTACCGGTGAATGCATCACTCCGGACTTTTCTGAAAGACGCTCACATATCCTTACAGAAAGAGAAAAGGAAGTGCTACGGCTTATACAAGCCGGCAAGCCAAGCAAACAGATAGCCGATATATTAGGCATCAGCATCCATACCGTCAGCCGACACCGCCAAAACATACTCGAAAAACTAAGTGTCGGAAACTCCGTAGAAGCAGTTACAGCCGCCAACGCCATGAACCTCATGTAAACCCATCATCCTGTAACCCTCAAGTTTAGCTTATTCTATATAATACTCTATATAGTCGATTATAAACAGATTGCCTATGAAATTTTACGATAAGACCGAAGTGATAGACTAAATGAAGCACCCTCACGTAGAAGTTTTAAAGGGCTGTGATATTGATATTCGAGTTCTCGACATGGAAAATATGTAAAAGAGAGAAGTGAGACTATATGGATAAAAGCGGAATAAAGAAGAGTAGACTGTGGAAAATATTGAAAATATGTGGCATTACCATCTTAACGATTGTTGTACTGACCCCAATGTTGCTCTTTTTGTTAAATTGGCTAATAGTCTCAAGTATGGGCAAGGATGCAAGAAAAGCTCATGATAAGGCAAGGGAGCAACTTGTAGACTCCTTGGATAATTTTATACGTATAAATGACCGTTTACCTTTGCTTCTATCAGAAATTGGATTGAAACAGAATGCCATTTCTTACGACATAGAGGGCATATATTATGTCACATTACTTTCAGATGATCCTAAGGACAATTCCTATTTTCTAAAATTCGGATATCATAGTGGAAATGCAGAATATTATGTTAGCAAAACTGGAGAATGGCATGATCTGTACAAAACACCAACTCTTTTCATTGACAATGATACTCTAAAAAGGATAGACCATATTAAACTTTGGTTAGCCTCTGACCGATTCATACACCTTGTTGATAGCGTGCTGCCTAATACCTCCATCTCATTTGATTATTACGTCTGGGAGAAAGATTCAATCGTCCATATTCATCGCTATGATAAAGATACAGGGGTTTATATGAAAGGGTGGGCAGTATCTGCTGGGCATTTTATATTATTTAATGAGTTCGGAGAATGGGAATATGGAGACGAGGATGGGAACGTCTACCATAAATTCTGGAACTATCGGGAGAATGACTCACTAATCTATCGCCCGGATCCCAAGCCAAAATTTATCAAGAGAATTAATAAAGGAAATGATTAAGAGTCGAAGCGAAGTGAGAGACGAGCATCTGCAGGAAGAGATGCGATTGTGGTAGCGTGATCGTTCATTTTGTGGAATTCGGTGGAGCCAGCCGTGGAGCGACGTTCGAGATTATCGGGCCAAGGGGAGAGTAGAAGTAATCGCCCAGCTGCGCATAGTTCAAAGAGTTCTCCTTGAGGTTTAAATCGCTCATTAAATGCGAGGTCCCGCAGGAGTATGCCAGGACTTCCACCTTCAATATTATTGCGAATGATATCTTTTTCGGCCTTATATATGGCTGGGAAAATAGGAATTGCTCCTGTTGTAATCTCTTTAAGGCATTTTGCAGAATATTGATCAAATTCGGCTTGACTCCAATATCTATGCACTCTGATAGGAAGTAACCAAATACCCTTCAACAAGAAAATATTCCCATAAGCTACGTACTCATGGTCGTCGATTATGATTACTCGTCAGAACTAGCATTTCATTCTTCACGCACTCACCAAGTTCAGTATTGTCGGGAATTATCATATCTCTTCTGCGGAGAATTGCCTCGCTTGGCATATTGATAGCAGACAAAATGGGAGTGCCTGGATAGGCAGTAATAGTAATAAGATAATATCCCGGCGCTTCATAATTATGAAAATCTGCACGAGGAGCTTTTATGCTTTTATTTCTGCTTGGATTAAGATTATAGGCGGATTCTTTCATGGCATATTGATTATTAATTCATTTTTGTGACTAAAGCCGCTCCCAGTAAAAGAGGAGATGCTATGCTTTCTTACTGGTTTCGGCTTTAGCCGAATTCTAAAAATAAAAAGCCTAAGCAAATTACTTCGGCTTTCAGTGACCCCGGTGGGGCTCGAACCCACCACCCAATGCCAATTAACAAGAGAGCCGAGGCATTTGCTCTGCTACACAAAAAAAAGGAACTGCATGCGCAATTCCTTTTCTGTGACCCCGGTGGGGCTCGAACCCACCACCCAATGCCAATTAACAAGAGAGCCGAGGCATTTGCTCTGCTACACAAAAAAAAGGAACTGCATGCGCAATTCCTTTTCTGTGACCCCGGTGGGGCTC
>CAYSMP010000040.1:0-25199 GCA_964432215.1 uncultured Sangeribacter sp. | reverse complement strand
TTTTTCCTGCCAAGACAATTTTCATTTACAAAAGAAATTGAATTCATTATTGAAATATTTTGATGGGAATATTTGTATTATTCTAATAAAACAGCTATCTTTGCCTATAATATGAAGATATTGTCATCTGTCTAAGAATTATCAAAGTTAACCCATTCATGAAACGTCTTATTATAATTTTTGTATTGGCCAGTTTTTTTATAGCTCAAGGTGCTCAAAAAATTGGATATTGGAGTTCGGATAGTGATGAATTGCCATGTTTCCAGTATACCGGGACTCTTCCAACCACTGCCATTATGCCAAATGGAGAGAAAGCACTGATACCAGATGATCCATGGTTCATATTGGGCAATTATATGTTGACAGTATTTCCTCATGTAAGTGGAGAATACGAGCTGATTACAGGTCAAAGATCTTGGGCAAGGATGAACCAGGGAGACAAACCCAACTCAGGATCAAACTTCTCCAGAGTGAAAATTCTTGGAAAGAATGGGGAAATTGAAGATACACTCGAATTGACTGGAATGAATTCCCTTGCAGCCGACCCTGCGACCTGTATTCGGACCTTTGGATGTGGATACGCACAATATGAATATCCTAACCCTGACCTTAATATCACAAGACATCTTTCGACAATACCATCAACAAACTATGATAATGGCATTCCAGCCTTACTTTGTACAATAACCCTTCATAATACCGGTTCCAAAACACTTGAATTGGTCTATCAAGAAGGAATCAAAGCAAACTACATACAGACTCAATATCAAAGATGGAAGCAAAGTCCTCTGCCTTTCTCAACTCGGATCGAAGTTGACAAAGATATTCCTGCGATAAAAGCAGACTTCACTCCACAAATAAGCGATCCTCTGATGAAAGTTCCAGAAACTCAGATATCGGTTTATGATGTCTATCCTCCTACTCTCTTTCTATATGATAATAATGAAGGCAAACTTTACACTGATAACAACTCTAACCTATGTAGCGATGTCCAAATTACATTGCCTCCAGGAGCATCAAAGACTTTAAGATTTGTAATTGGCTATACATTTAATGGAAACATTGAAAATTATGCCAATAAGCTTCTTGAGCCAGGAAATGCGCATTTTTGGAAAGCAGTCTTACCCGACTTTGTTGATGAACAAGACTCTCGGCTGCGCAATGAAATGATTTGGAACGCTTACGTTCTTGAAGCCATGGCTACCTATAGCAATCTTTATGGTGAAACGAAAATACCCCAAGGTACAATCTACGACTATGATTGGGGACAACATGCAAGCGCTCGAGATAACTTCCAACACGCACTACCTTTAATATACTACAATCCCAAGCTTGCTAAAAGCGTGATGCGATATATGGCAAAACGAACCACCCCATATGGAGACATCCGATTGATTGAATCCGGTAGCGGATGGTCTGAAACTCTTCCATACTGCACAAGCGACCAGCAGCTATTCTTCTTCCTGCTCCTGAAAGAGTATCTAAGAGTGACAGCTGATTATGATTTCCTTAAGGAGGAGATCGAGTATTTCCCTGTAGGATGTGGAGCAAAAGCTTCAATGCTTGATGTGGCTACAAATTGCTTCACATATTTAAAAGATGTCATAAGTCGTGGGAGTCATGGGCTTATACGTCTACTTAATTCAGATTGGAATGACAATGTCTTTGTCCTTAACAAGGTTATCTACAATGACGTAATTTATTCAGCAGAATCACATATGAATACAGCCATGGCTCTCTCCATCTTCGACGATATGGCAATATCACTACATGAATATGCCAAAACTGCTCCTGACAGCAAAAAGGAAGAGGCCTTGATTCTTGCGGAAAGTATGGAAAAGTACAGAAATGAACTTTCAGCAGCCTTTATGGAAGATCTTGGAGATAGAGATTTCACACGACGTATGTATTTCGGAAATGAATCTGTGGGAGAAGATAATATGTATATTGAGCCAATGGGGTACATGCTGCAGATAAAAGATTTTCCAGTAGACAGAAAGCAGAAACTGTATAGGGCGATGACTGAGCGAATATATAAAAATGAGAAATTAGGCGCTCGTCAACAGCAGAATCCCGACAAAGAAGGGCCAGGACTTGAAAAGGGTTCGCGGGAAAATGGAGGTATGTGGTATTCGATGAATGGACCCATCATTGTGGGGCTGGCAGGATTTGATAAAGAAGAAGCATGGAAAAGACTCCGACAACTTACTTTCGACAATTTTGCGAAGCAATTTCCCGAATACTGGACTTCCTACTGGTCAGCTTCTGACAATATAGAATCTTCATTAATGCCATCCGAGGGACTTGCAGATCAGAGTTTGGAATATCACACAATCCCAGTTTTCTGTGCTCACCCTCATGCATGGCTCCTATATTGCTATTATTTGCTTAAGAACAACGATAAAAGGAGAATCGAATGATCCTCCTTTTTTATCATTTTAAATTGATGAAATATCATTTATTCAATTTTTCCGAGACTTGATCAGCAATCTGCCTCATGCCGTGGATATTGGGATGTCCGGCTGTCTTGTCTATATCATGTAGCTGCACGTATGGCACTCCATAATAGTCACATGCCTCAACAATCGAAGTCGTTATCTCAGGCTTCAATCCATCATTAATGATATAAAGAAGCTCCGTATTCGGATAGCGGTCTACGATATGTGAAAGCATATAAGTGAGTGCCGGACGGAATGACTTAAGTTGCTCTGTTGTCCAGTCGCTCCATACAAACTCCCCTATCGGTGCGTTTGCCCAAGAATCATTGGTAGCTCCAAATATAAGAAGGACATCAGGCGAACCTAGATTATCCATACGGTTGATGAAAGCCCTCTCAGTATAATCCTCTCCCCTATAGCCGGTAGTGCAGACTGTAGAACCGGAATACGAATTATTCTGTTCCAGCTTATACCCTCCATCCTTGATAAGCTGATGCCACCATGTCTGCTTAACATCGTTGACATCTGTCCGCTTAGGATCCGGTTTAAGGAAATACCACATTTCATTGGTCTTCGGCTCGATAAAGTTCTCGAAAGTGGAATAGGAATCTCCGAGGATAGATACACTCTTACGGACTTGCGCAGATAATAGCGATCCGCCGGAAATGATGACTGCCGCTACTATAGCCACCAGTCTCTGAATGACAATCTTGCTCATATTTTATTATTTAAATTTATCAACTCAACAACTCCCATATGAGAAAAACCGACGGGGGTACGCAAGGAAATAATATTGCGTCCGGCTGCGGGCCATCTTTTCGAGGAATTATCCTTTTTCCCGCAAAGTTAATGTTTTTCTATGGATCCTGCAAATTTTACTACGCAGTTGTCTCGACTTATTTTTTATTAAGATTTCGTCAGATTTCCGAGCAGATTTTTCTTCATGAAGAAGGAGACAATTCCATTGATACTTCTACATATGCGGATCAATGTCGTTGATATCAACGAGGCGGTGGAGGATAGCAAAGACGGTGAGCCCGGCTGGGGAATGGATGTTGAGTTTGGCGGAGATATTACGGCGGTAAGTAGTCACTGTATTGATGGAGATGAATAGTTTCTCGGCTATCTCCTTATTCTGCAGACCACACGCTACACAGCGCAGAATATCCTTCTCACGCTCTGTCATACTTTCTACGAGAGAGTCTCCTTTATCATCTATATTCTCCTCCTCCGGACGTGCCTCCCGCTCCTGCAACTTCAGTCCCTTTTCAAGACGTGCCACAGCAGGCATAAATATACGGTCTTCTATCTCGCAATGCGAGCAAAGATCTTCGTTGCAGGCTATAATATCATTGAGTGCTGACACAAGCACGAGGTTGTCCTTGACGTGATAATGGCGGAGGAAGACGTCTTTCAGTTCATTCAGCTTATCGGTCATGCTCGTATGGCCTACGGAATAGTCGCTGATACGGAATTCATCCGAAGCATCCCCCTTCAGAAGACGCTCGACATAATCAAAAATGCGAATGTTCTCATGCTCCATATGGCGGCGTACCTCCTTACAGTAGTCATCGAAATACTTCAGGAGTTGCACCATGACGTCATCGATTTGCATCGATATGCTGATCGAGGCTATCAGTTTCTGGCGTATCGAAGGAAGAAGATATTCAAGGAAATAGCTGTGGGCGCTACGAAGATAGCCCATGAGCGACGGCAGGGAGACATCGATAGAAAAGCGTCTCCCGGCGATAAGGTTCGCTACGGCTATAAACGTCTGACAATCTACACTATCCTCACGGCAAACCTCACGCACCGTCTTATCGCCAAAACCAAAGGATATACCAAAACGGGCGGCAACCATCATTAGGTCGCTATTCTCCTCCATAAGGTCGCGCAGACGCGCGTCTGCCCTGAATGATTCTTTTGTCTCCATGGTGTCAAAAATCGCCAATATCTAAAATTGTGCAAATTTAGATAAAAAAATCAAATACGGAAATACTCAAAAGTGAGTATTTTTGCATACCTTACGCAGAAGTTGTTTCGACTTATTTTTTTATTAAGATTTCGTCAGGTTTCCGAGCAGATTTTTCTTCATGAAGAAGGAGACAATTCCATTGAGTGAGTGCAGAAGGCAAGCTTGCTTGCATTATGCCGAACGTGTTGGAATACCTGTAAGGAATGCGGGCATCGTGACTGATGAATGAAGGGAAATATGCCGAATTGAAAATCGGCGAGTTTCCTTAAGAAATTACGATGACGAGCCAAAAGATGGCGGAAGATTAATAAAAAGAATCTTTAGTTTCATAATTTTTAGTTAATTTTGTATTCGTAAATAAGTCGAAACAACTTCGTTATAACAAAACTATGGCAATAGGTTGATATACTAAAAATTTGTAAAAGTCACATAAAAATATTAAATTTGCGAATGAAAATCAAAAGTTAATCAACCTAAATAAGTATGAATATCAAAAAATATGCAATCGTTGCCACTTTTATGTTGTTGGGGATGACATCATATGCCGCTACAAGTATCGGTCCTTCCACGATACCTGAAAATGCAGTATCCGTATATCCGACCCCTGACAGTCGTGTCGACCTCTCCCCTAATGCCTCCCCGATGGGGCTCCAGCAGGTATCAGTTCTCTTCAATACGGTGGTAAGCGTTAACCCGGCATGTGAGGGGAAAGCATGCCTTTATCGCGAAGGGGAGCCAACGCCCCTGCAAACCGTTGGCATATCAGGAGCATCAATAGACTTCACACAGCCCAGAATGGGATGGATCCTCTTTCCTTACTCTTGTAAAGAAAATGGCTTTTATAGAGTGACAATTCCTGAAGGATTCTGGATTCTTGATGGCGACACACCGTCTTATAGTGGAGCCCTTGACCTTTATTATGAGATATTAAACCCACAAATAGTCACACCCACAAATACTGTAGTCAAAGAATTGTCAGAATTCAGGTTGGAATTCCCCGATTATCAAGAAGCAACTTTACTGGATGCACGGAAAATAGAATTCTTCCGTCACTCATCTCCTGATGCCTATCCTTTGACTGTCACTGAAGGGAAAAACGAAGATGGCTCCCCTGCAAACTATCTCTTGATTACACTCAACAAGCCTGTGACAGAGCAGGGAGACTACAGTCTCTTCGTGAAAGCGGGAGCTGCAGAAGGAGTCAAAAACATCGGATCGAGCGACGAAGTGAGAGATTCCAACATAGAGGCCCTTTATCGCTACACTATATCGAAAATCGAAGCGCCTGCTATCGTACCGGAAGAGGGCGCAGTAGAGAGCTTCGTTCCATTCGAACTTACTGTGCCGGAGGGTGCTGATTTCTGGTTTCTCAACGACAAGGCAGTAAGTTTCATCTATAAAGTGAATGAAGACGGTTCTCTTTCACCTGACTCCGAATATCGTCTTACCGCCACACGTAAGGATGGCACCGACGTAATTGTATTGACAATCAATGAAAACGGAAGATTGATAGAAAATGTAGTGCCACAACCGGGCAACTATGCACTCCAACTGTCATCCGGACTTTTCTCAGGGTCATGGAATGGAGAATTTATCAATAGCGCACCTTTTACGTATTATTATAATGTCATTGCAGTTCCTAACAGTGTTGATCAAGTAGCCCCTGCAAAGTATATTCTCAAGAATTTCAATGGAATTTACTCAATTGATGGAAAAAAGATCTCAGATGATAGCGACATCAAAACTACTGATGAACTTCCCGAAGGTATATATATAATTAATGGTAAAAAGACATATGTCTCCGGACACAGTAAAAGGCAATAGCCATCCCAATCTCATACAACATAAGTATAACGACACCGTAGATCAGCCTACATTGCAGATCTACGGTGTTTTTTATCTCCACACAAATCAAGACTCCGAACATTTTCAAAACAGTTAAAATTCATTTACGCTTAAGTTCCTACTCAAAATACTCATTTGTGAGTATTACTTATCTCTTTGAAATTTATTGACCCATTTGAAGGCAAAATTTAACCCGATTTCTGAGTATTGCTGCAATAATTTTCCGATTGTAATTTTGCAACCGAAATAACAGACCGAAAATGAAAGCATATTTTTCAGCAATATTGGGAATATCAGCGTTGTTTGCATCTGCCGTGACCGCAATCCCTGCCCGCGCTTCAGAGAGTGGTGAAAAACCCCTTGCTGCTACTCAGGCAGATACAACCGGCTACAATAAATTCCGTTTCGGAGGATACGGGGAGATGGTGGCATCTTTCAAAGACTATGGCATCAACCGCTTTGCCGGTACATCTACTGGAAACATACGCACTCACCGCAATACAATCGCAATCCCAAGATTTGTGCTCGCCTTTGATTATAAATTCAATCCAAAATGGATTCTCGGCGCCGAAATAGAATTTGAGGCCGGAGGCACAGGATCTGCCATTGAACTCGAAAACAGCGAAAATGGTGAATACGAAACCGAGATTGAGAAGGGAGGGGAAGTCGCCCTTGAGCAATTCCACATAACAAGACTCATAATACCACAATTCAACGTTAGAGTCGGCCATATGATAGTGCCCATAGGACTTACAAACACCCACCATGAGCCTATAAATTTTTTCGGGACCGTGAGGCCCCAGGCCGAGACTTCTCTTCTTCCCTCCACCTGGCATGAGACCGGCATTCAATTTTTTGGATCGTTCGGAAAAAGGTTTACAAGGTTTGATTATCAGCTCATGATCACTGCCGGTCTCAATGCCAACGGTTTCAACCGTGATGAATGGATAATCGGAGGCAAACAAGGATTTTTCGAAACCGACAACTTTACATCACCCGCCTACATAGCTCGTTTAGACTATAATGGAGTCCCGGGACTACGCACCGGAGTATCTTTTTATTATTGCCGGGATGCCGGGGCCAACTCCGATAAAGAACACACATACTCTTCAATCGGACGCATTCCTGTAGCTATTGGCACATGGGACGCCCAATACAAAAATAAGTTAGTGACCGCCAGAGCCAATTTGACCTACGGATATGTAGGAAATTCTGCGGCATTAAGCGATGCCAACAGGATGCTGTCCAATAAATCCCCCTATAGCCGCCTGATACCTATTGCAAAAAACGCCATCAGCTATGGCGCAGAAGCCGGCATAAACCTTAGATCCCTGACCAAAGGATTATTGCCTACAATATACCCTTTTGTCAGATATGAATATTACAATCCCCAATATCGTGGAGAAGGATCTAAGACCACAATGGATCGCCGTCTGGAAGTAAGCCAGTGGCAAGCTGGACTAAACTGGTTTGCTCTCCCCAACCTCGTTGTGAAAGCAGACTACACCACTCGCCAGATAGGCACCCAAAGCGTATTCGGCAAAGGGCCATACAACTCAGAAAACGAATTCTCTATCGGCATAGCCTATATAGGCTGGTTCCTCTCCAGGTAATTCATATCAAACAACTTAACAACCCAACAACTTAACAACTTAACAACCCAACAACCATATGAAAAAAAAATACTTACTCGCATTTTCCACACTCCTATGTGCCAGCGCAATGACTCTAACAAGTTGCTCCGAAAAAGACGATCCAAAGCCCGACGACAACCATGACACTGCTGCTACTCTCGACTATACCGAAAAGAACGCTGCAAGCTGGGGCAACTATATGCAGCAGGTAGCTATCCTACTGCAAATGGATGCAAATACACTTTATGACGCGTGGACCGTCTCTTATGAAGGAGGTGCTCCATTCGCCACCAGCTTCAAGCAGCATAACGGAGGCGACTACTCAAGCGCTCTCAGCTGTATCGAGCAGATTATCGAAGGATGTGCCGACATTGCAAACGAAGTTGGCACTGCCAAAATTGGCGATCCCTACAATCTATATATCTCGGGCGATCAACAGGCAGCTCTATACTCAGTGGAATCTTGGTATAGCTGGCACTCCCGAGAAGACTATTCCAATAATATCCTATCTATCCGAAACTCCTACTATGGTTCGCTCGACGGATCGGTAAGCCCAAAGTCTCTTTCCGCTCTGATAGCTACTGAAAATACAGATCTCGACTCTAATGTGAAAGCAGCCATCAGCGATGCATCAAATGCAATCCTTGCAATTCCCCAGCCATTCCGCAACCATATCAACAGCAGTGAAAGCCGCACAGCAATGACTGCTTGCGCCGACCTCGAAGAGATTCTTTCAGGAGATCTCAAAAACGCAGTCAATAAGCTTGGCGACGACAGCCGCTTCCAAGACATCGTAGACAACTACGTGGATGTAGTGGTAGTCCCTACCTACAAAGGATTGAAAGAAAAAAATGAGGCTCTATATCAAGCCGTGCTTAATTTTAAGAATTCTCCTTCCGATGCCAATTTCGCCAATGCCTGCAATGCATGGCTCGTTGCGCGCGAACCATGGGAAAGAAGCGAGGCTTTCCTTTTCGGCCCGGTCGATGCCCTCGGACTTGATCCCAACATGGATAGCTGGCCCCTCGACCAAGACAATATAGTGCAGATCCTCAACTCCGGAAACTATGACAATCTAGACTGGAGCGACGGTGATGACGATGACACCATCGAGGCAGTACAATCAGTACGCGGATTCCACACCCTTGAATTCCTCTTATTCAAAGACGGTCAACCGCGTAAGGTCAAGAATTAAGAATGAAGGATTAAGAGTGAAGGATTATCTGAGTGCCCTGAGTTCTGAGATAATTATGAATTATGCATTATGAATTATGAATTCCTAAAAACCTGTTGTCTCGCATGCATTGCCACTCTCCTCTCGGCTTGCGAGAGCGACGGACTGGATGTGCTCGACATCGAGGTTCCTGCCGGTTATGAACTATCGGCAGGAACTTCCACGATTTTCCTTAATTCTTCTGTAGCCTACGACAGTGAAGCTCCTTGGGTGAAGGGTGATTATCTGACTCGCTTCGTACGCGGTGACCGTCTATATGACGACGTACGCACATCTACAAATGGCCAAGGTGGCGGCCTGGGACCCGTATACGCAGGATATTCATGTGGCAGTTGCCATCGCAACGCAGGACGAACTCGCCCCGGAGTCTGGAACGACAATGGCTCCGGCTCTTATGGGTTTTCTGCAATGCTCGTGTATATCACAAGAAAAAACGGTGCTTTCTTCCGCGATTACGGTCGCGTGCTCCACGACCAAGCTATCTACGGGGTGGAGCCGGAAGGGAAACTGAAAGTAGACTGGAATTATCAGCAGTTTTCATTCCCTGACGGAGACACCTATGAACTCGCTTACCCTTCATATACGATAACTGACTGGTATGCTGAAGAAATTGCACCCGAAGATCTGTTCTGTACAGTCAGAGTGCCACTTCGTCATGTGGGAATGGGGCAACTTATGGCTCTCGACCAGCATGAGATAGAAGAGTTGGCGGCAAAAAGCAACTATCCGGAATGGGGCATCAGCGGACGATGCAACTATATCAATGAGCGCGGTGTCACCTCCCTCGGAATATCTGGCAATAAGGCTCAGCACGCCGACCTGACCGTAGAACTCGGATTCTCAAGCGATATGGGGGTGACCAACAGTCGCTATCCGGAAGAAATCTGCGAGGGCCAAATTCAAATAAACCAAGGATCTATGATGGGGCTCTCCTACGACCAGCTCGACGTCTCTACGGAGGATATGGAAAACGTTGACCTTTACATGCAATCCCTTGGTGTCCCTGCCCGGCGTAATGTCAATGACCCTGACGTGAAACGCGGGGAGACCCTATTCTTCAAAGCTGGATGTCATCTATGCCATGTCTCGACCCTGCATACCCGCCCAAGAGGATCTACCCTGCTCGCTGGCACTCAGCTCCCTTGGCTCGGCAACCAGACTATTCATCCCTACAGCGACTTTCTTCTTCACGACATGGGATCGGAAATCATGGGAGTTGGTCTGAACGACAACTACGTGTCAGGACTGGCTCGTGGCAACGAATGGCGCACCACTCCTCTCTGGGGAATCGGACTGCAGGAAAAAGTCAACGGCCACACCTGCTTCCTACACGATGGACGAGCCCGCAACTTCACCGAAGCCATTATGTGGCACGGAGGTGAAGGGGAAGCTTCCAAAAATATCTTCCGAGAAATGACCCGTTCAGACCGCAACGCCCTAATAAAATTCCTCCAATCTCTCTAATATGAAATGTAGACTTCCCAGCCTGCCACAGAATACCTATAAATTAAGATTCTCAATGAAAAAGTTAATCGTCTCAGCTATATTTGCCCTCTCCTTCGCGCCTCTTGTCCAAGCCCAATACGACACCGACACAGAAAACGGTGTAGTATCATTGGCAGATCATCGGGGTTTCACATTCACCACAAAAAAAGGTGATTTCCTCTTCAAACCATATCTATTGGTGCAGACCTCTGCCAACTACAACTACTATGATGATGCAGGTCTCGATCCTGCCTATAATCAAGATAACGTGGCTAACTCTGGATTCGCAATCCCGTATGCTGTGCTCGGATTCACCGGAAAGGCTTTTGATATAGTGACATTCAATCTCTCTATCAATGCTGCCGCTTCCGGTGGTGGTATTCTTCAGCAAGCTTGGGCAGATGTTCGTCCATCTGAGGAGTTTGGTGTACGAATCGGTAAATTCAAGACCCCTTTCTCTCACGCATATCTCACTACGCTCGGAGAAACACTTTTTCCCGTGCTACCGACCTCCCTTACAGCTTCTGTAATTCTCCCATATTCCCTCAATGCCGTCACCCCTCACATCGGAACTGGTTTTGATCTCGGAGTGGAGGTTCACGGTATGGTGAAGGATAAGTTTGGCTATCAAGTCGGACTATTCAATGGCACCGGAGCAAGCGTCAACACCGCTACAAAGACCATCAGCGACGACTGGCATATCCCTTCGCTATTATACGCTGCCCGACTAACTTACCAACCTTTTGGTGTAATGCCGGCCTCCCAAGGTGATCCACGTCGTCTGAACAGCAACAAAATGCTGATCGGAGTATCAGGCTCTCTCAATGTAGAGAGTGAAAACGAAAGCACCAACGACCTGCGTCTCGGTTTGGAATGGTCCTGGATAAAAAACCGTTGGTATTTCGGAGCTGAATTCTATTATATGAATGTCGGCTTCACAAAAAGGCAGAAGATCGACACTTCCTACAACTATTATGGAGGCTACGCCCAAGCTGGATATTTCCTGACAAATAAGCTCCAAGGATGTCTGCGCTACGACTTCTTTGAACGCAACTCCACTAAGAAAGGTGGCTTTCTCAATATGCCGGCAATCGGTGCCAATTATTTCATCGACAGCATCAACCTTAAGCTTCAGGCAATGTATCAGTATACCGGACGCACAGGCCATGCCCGGCAGATGGACCGCGACGAGGATAATCTCGGGCTCGCTACAAGCGCTGTAACGATAATGGCCCAATATTCATTCTAAATTTAAATCGGATTGAAGTTGTTTAAACTTATTTCTTTGTTAAGGTTTCGTCAGGTTTTTGAGAAGATTAGTTTAAACAACTGCATTATAAGTCCTACACGATTTATATGATTTTCTTAAGTAGCTCGCAAAAATTAATGATATGATAAATGCCAAGATGGCCAATATTAGCCGCAGTTATCATATCAAGACCTTTGCAGTTGCTTAGTTAACATTTGTCGTTTAATTTTTGTGAGCAACTTATGAAATTATCTTATAGCTTTATCATAGCCATAGCCGTCTTTCTTTCACTCGTTTCTTGCGATGAAGGGCGTATATATAATGATGACTCAGTGCAAGCTGAAGAAGGAGGTTCAGCCCACTTTTCAGGCACTGTGACAGGACCCGACACCTGGAGCGCCGGATATACCCTTGCCATAGCAGGATTTGAAGATGGCAACGACTATGCAATAATCAGCAAAAATATTGACACATCGATCAGTAATGGGAAATGTGACGTGACTCTATCAGGCATACCATCAGAGGTGACTACGATCGAACTTTGTGCCATAGATCGCCTCCGTCGTCGGGTAGCGACTTTTTTCTCTGCCGATTACAATCAGAAGGATGGGACATTACAGATAAGTGCTGATGGGATCGACCTTTCTATGTCGGGAGCAATTCAAACGGAAATATTCAACACCACTTGTGTGCAATGTCATGGAGGCAACGGATATGCCGCTGCCGGACTAAATCTACTCGCAGGAAATAGTTTCGATAATCTTATATCTGTAGCCTCTCGGAAAATACCCGGAGTAGATCGAGTAGTCCCTGGTCAAAGTGCTGAAAGCGAATTATTTCTAATTCTTGATTCCGATATTTCAGCTGAATGGAATTATGATCATTCTGTGGAAATAGTGCGTCAAGAGAAACTCGATCTTATTCGTAACTGGATCGATAACGGCGCAAAAGTTGCATATATGAAATAGTTTGATTATTTTTGTGAAGAATTACGAAAAATGAAATATATTAATTTCAAATATGACGGGGCTGAAACTTTGGTAGCTCTTTTCGACTCAGGCCGAAAAGAGGCGCATGCCTATATCTTACCAACTTCATCCGCAGGCGGTGCTTCCCAACAAATAAAGGCAATCGCAATGGCTGCACAAAAGTTGGCAGACGACACCGGACTCACACCGGTTTTCAAGCGCTACCTGCTCAGCGATCCGGCTAATCAGACTCAATTTATCCCAAAGGATGAAAAATGTGCCTTCTCAGTCCTTGGGCAGTCTCCACTCAACGGAAACAAAGCATCCCTACTGATGCTCCTGGAGGAAAAAGCAGACTTTACCCGACGCAGTGGAGGACTATGGGAAGACAGCAAAGGACGTATATGGGTAGGAGACGGCGATGATATCGCTACCGGCGACTCTCTGACGATGACGGTAGCATATCTCGAACGTCTGTCGCATATGCTGGCACAACGTGGAGCGTCACTAAAAGACAATTGCCTGCGCACATGGTTTTTCGTACGCGATATCGACAATAACTACAAAGGCGTGGTGCACGGACGCAACAGTGTATTCGCTCGAGAGGGACTGACCTCTAACACACATTTCATTGCCTCCACCGGAATTGAAGGCCAAGCGGCCGAACCATCCCGCCTCGTCGCTTTCAATGCTTTTGCCGACACTCGTATTGCCCCGCCTCAGATCAAATACTTATACGGCAAGACACATCTCAATCCTACTTATGAGTATGGAGTGGCTTTCGAACGCGCTACAGCCGTTGATTATGCCGACCGCCGACACGTATTTATTTCAGGCACTGCAAGCATCGACAATAAAGGCCGGATAGTGGCTCCGGGCGACATCAAGGCTCAGACATTCCGGATGCTGGAAAACATTGAGGTGCTTTTGGCGGAAGGCGATTGTAGTTGGGATGACGTTGCCCATATGACGATCTATCTCCGCGACATTGCCGACCACTCTCTCGTAAGCAAAATTATGGAAGACAGATTTCCACGCATCCCTAAAGTAATCGTGCTTGCACCGGTATGCCGTCCCGGCTGGCTTATCGAGACTGAATGCATGGCAATAAGAAGGGTAGATAATCCTGAATATGCAGCTTACTGAGATCATAGTGTTCGTAGCTGCTGTAGTCCTTTCTCTGCTGATCGGACTCTCCTCTTTGTTGCCACCGGAAATATATACTTCTGCCATATGGTGCATTCTGTGGATCGCAGTGGCAGCAGCGATGATTTTTGGAATCATTATGGGGCGCCTATGGCGGAATAAGTCTGCTTTCATTATTCATATTTCATTTCTGTTTATGATTGCAGGGGGCTTCTGCACGTCTCTCTTCTCTCGCCGTGGGACGCTCCATATTTTACCTTCACAGACTACTGACAGGTTTATTTCGACAGATGGAAAGATTGAAAAACTCCCATCTGCAGTCACTCTATTGTCATTTACGCCCGACTATTATCCTGGCATGAATTTTCCAAAGGATTTTAAGTCGGAACTGAAGACTGCTTCCGGAGATACAATAAGGATTTCGATGAATCATATCGGACACCTTGGGTATTATCGATTTTATCAGACTTCATATGATGATCAGGGAGGCACAGTGCTGACAGTGACAGAAGATCCTTTAGGAATAGCCATCACTTATACAGGATTCTTTCTTTTCGCCCTTGGAGGATTGGCATGGCTTCTGCGATCGACAATAAAGAAGCGACTGGGCAAACATGCCATGCATGCTTGCATCGCGCTTTGCTTCATATGTGCTGGCATAGGCAAAGCATCTGCTGTGCCTGTTGTCGATGCTCGTGTGGCCGACTCATTGGCGAGCCGGCAAGTGCTTTTCAATGGCAAGACGGTATCGTTCGCATCCTTCGCCGATAAGCTGACGTATAAACTTACAGGACGAGGAAGTGTGGCGGGACTATCACCGGAAGAATTCATCGCTTCCTTGATACAATATAAAGAAGAATGGAGCAAAGTCCCCTTTATCAAGGTAAAAGGCAAAGAACTCAAAGAGGCCCTGAAGCTGGATGGGAAGTATGCCTCTATAGCCGATATCTACGATGATAAAGGAGAATATCTTCCTGCAAGATTCTACAAAGGAGGTGCCGGACCTTTTGATAAGGATATCCTGACACTCGATGAAAAGATTGCACTTCTTATCGATCTTTGGGAAGGACAACTTTTCACTCCTCTACAATCAGATTCAACAAACTTAAGGTCAAATTTTTCGATTAAATCGGAGATTTTATACCACAAGACCAATCCAGTCAAGATTCTTTTCATATGTTCGCTGCTGACAGTCGTATTGATTCTATTGTCACAAGTCATTAAAAAAAATCTCCATTTGTTCCCGATTATTGCTATATTGGGTCTCTTAGGAATCATATCATACTTATGGCTATGGTATATATCAGGAAGCGTCCCTTTGTCAGCGACCGCCGATATTATGGAATTTATCGGTATTTGTATGATTCTTTTGTCTGCTTTGACTGCATGGAATAAGGAATCTCCCCTTCTTGTGGCTCTTGGCATGGCAAGTGCATCATTCCTTTTGCTCGTAGCAATGTTAGGTATGAAAGATCCCATATTAAGCCCTGTGATGCCGGTGCTTGCTTCTCCGTGGCTGTCGGTGCATGTATCGTTGGTGATGCTCTCATATGCTATCCTTGGATTCACTCTTCCGGTTGCTGTCACAGCTCTTATCGTGGCGCGGCAGAGGGCGCGCCTTGCGTCGCTTGCCCTCTCACTGCTCGCTCCTGGTGTCTTTCTGCTCGGGCTCGGCATTATTACCGGAGCAATGTGGGCAAATGTCTCCTGGGGACGCTATTGGGCATGGGATCCTAAGGAGACATGGTCGCTCGTGACGCTTATGCTATATTCCATACCTTTGCATAAATATTTCAAAATGAGTAAGCAACCACTATTTTGCTGCATATATCTCATCCTTGCTTTCTCATCCGTGATTATGACTTATTTCGGTGTAAACCTTCTGCCATCACTCCATGCTTATAACTAAGATATTATGGATCCTGCTATTCAAACCTGTATCATTCATAATTTCCTTGGGCATAAAATGCTTCTGATTGCCGATAAAGATGCGCTTGCCAAGTGCAAATGGGTATTATCAGGCTCAGACTCCATAAACTGTTCTCCCGCTGAGCACGGAAGTAAAATAATAGATTCGGCTATATCCCAGATTTCGGAATATTTAGCCGGCAAACGCAAGGATTTCAGTGTCCCGTTGCTGATAGAAGGGACAGAGTTCAGGATGAAAGTGTGGGATGAGATGCGCAAGATCCCATATGGAGAAACAATCACCTATAAGGAATTGGCACGACGCATAGGCGCACCTGCCGCATACCGTGCAGTAGCAAATGCCTGCGGGGCGAACCCCTTCCCTATACTAATCCCCTGTCATCGAGTCGTAGCATCGGGAGGAAAGACAGGGGGCTACACTGGAGGACTCGACATCAAGCTCACTTTATTGGAAATTGAAAACAAAAATGCCGATAAGTTCGTTTTATAGATGAATTAATGAATCAAATAACTTCAAAATAATAACACTATGAGCTTTATCTGGTATATCCTCATTGGAATCGCAGCCGGTGCAGTTGCCGGCAAACTAATGCGTGGCGGTGGCTTCGGCTGGATCGTCAATCTTATAGTAGGCATCATCGGCGGTGTACTCGGTGGCTGGCTCTTCGGCCTCCTCGGCATCACCACAACAGGCATCATCGGCAACCTCATCACCTCCGTAGTGGGCGCCATCGTCCTCCTATGGCTCGTCGGCCTCCTAAGCCGCACCACCCGAAGTTAGCTCCCATATTCATAAAAGATGATATGCTAAAAAAGCCTCCCGCCGACGTCCGACGGGAGGCTTCTTAGTTAAGATAGATAGTTTTTATTCTTTGAGTTCGGAGGGAAGTACAGGCATCGCTCCTTTCTTGGTGCAGACAAACGCTGATGTGCGGACAGCGGTTGAGTGTGCCTCAGGCACCGACTTGCCCTTGAGAAGGCTGGCGATGAATGCTGCTGTGAAAGAGTCGCCTGCTCCAACCGTATCGGCAACCTCTACCTTCGGTGTCGGCTGGAACGATACATTTCCCGGAGTGAACACATAGCTGCCGTTGACCCCACAAGTGAGGATAAGCATCTTGAGATTGTACTTGCCGAGAAGAATCCAGCACTTATCCTGAAGGTCAATGCCGGGATAGCCAAACATCCGGCTTACTGTGACAAGTTCCTCATCGTTGATCTTAAGGATATTGCAACGTTCCATCGAGTTGCAGAGAATTTCCTTTGTATAGAAACCCTGACGGAGATTGACGTCAAACACTACAAGGTTATCTTCATTCTTCGGCATTGCGTCAAGGAACTTATTGATTGTTTCACGTGACACAACGTTACGCTGTGCGAGTGAGCCGAAGCAAACTGCCTTTGTCTTCTTGGCAAGACCTTCAAGAGCCTCATTGAAAGGAATATTGTCCCATGCTACATTCTCTTTGATATCATACATGGGGATACCTGCCTCATCAAGTTCCACCTGTACCGTTCCTGTTGGATAAGGCACCACAGAGATAAGCTGATTAAGACCCTTTGATGTGAAATTATCGAGAATCTCCTTGCCGAGATGGTCATCACCTACTGCGCTGACAACACAGCTGGGAAGGCCAAACTGAGATACGTGATATGCGAAGTTTGCGGGGGCACCGCCAATTTTCTTTCCTTCAGGAAGGATGTCCCAAAGGGCCTCACCCATTCCCACTACAAAGTCTTTCATGAATATATATAGTTTGAAGTTTAAAAGTTTATAAATTTATGAGTTAAGAGTTTAAGGATTTATGAGTATTAAACTTTTAAACCTTTAAACTCTTAAACCAAATGTTAAGCGTTCTTAATCTTAAGCGTATAGAACGCAAGGTAGATCACACCAAGTGTCATCACTGCCACAGCGCCTGCCACTCCGACTGCATCCTGAGCAAAGCCCATGCAGAGAGGGAATACGGTGCCTCCAAAAAGACCCATGATCATAAGACCGGAGACTTCGTTCTTCTCCTTTGGCTGGCGGTTGAGTGCCTGGGCAAACACAACGCTGAAGATATTCGAGTTGCCGAACCCTATGCAAGCGATGGAAGCAAGCACGAGAAGTTGTGAGGAAGCTATGAAGAGACCGATCATACCGAGCATCATGCAGAATACGCTGAAGGCGAAGAATGATTTGGGAGACATTTTTGCTAGGATGAAAGAACCAAGCAGACAGCCACCGGTGCGGAAATAGAAGTAAATCTGAGTGCCAATCACGGCGTCTTCTACGCTGAGGCCGAAGCGTTCGGTAAGGATCTGGGGAGCAAAGGTGTTTGTGCCGACATCGATACCAACGTGACACATAATGCCAAGGAAGCAGAGGAGTACGAAGGGTATGCGGAGGAGCACTACACACTCTTTAAAACCGGTCACCTTGTCAGGCTGCTCCTCGGTGATAGGAGTAGCTCCAAGAGCAGCTATGGAAAGGAGGCAGACAGCGGCAAAGATAGGGAACACTACTCTCTATTCAAGCCCGAAGGTTGGCATCATCATAGCAGCGCCCCATGCCATAAGATAAGGTGCGAGAAGGGATGCAAGTGCCTTCACAAACTGGCCGAAAGTCAGAGTGGAAGCCAGACGTGAGGGATTGATCAGGCCAGATACGAGAGGATTGAGTGAGGTCTGCATCACAGCATTGCCTATGCCGAGGAGGGAGAAGGCGGCGAGCATAGTATAATAGCCGGTGTGGAACATAGGAATCACAAGAGAGACCAGTGTAAGGAGAAGAGACAAGAGAACAGTCTTCTTACGCCCTATCTTGTTCATCAGGATGCCTGTGGGCACCGAGAAAATAAGAAACCAGAAGAATACGAGTGATGGTATGAAACCGGCTTGAGCACCTGAGAGGTTTAGATCGACCTTTACAAAGTTTGTGGCTGAACCCACAAGGTCAACGAAACCCATTGAGAAGAAGCAGAGCATTACCGGTATGATCTGCATCATGAATGATTTGCGATCGGTTGCGATTGATTGTGCCATATTAGTTATGCATTATGAATTAAGCATTCCTATTTATTGATTGAGAGAATAAATCTTTAGATTGGTGATTTTTGACTTGCCTCCATTAGAGGAAACAGACAAAGTGCTGTAAGGTTCGGTGGGGAATACAAGATTAGTCAATACAAACTGTCCGTTATTGCCAAAAACCTCTATGCTTGACTTGTCGACGAAGATACGCAGAGATACCTTTCCGTTTTTCTCGAATGTTGGAGACACTGTCACAGCAGGGAAATTCTCGCTGAAGTTCACGATTCCGCTCTTGCGTCTATCGAATGAGAAGGTATGAGCTTGTGTGTCATAAACCATGTCGACCTTGTCTCCGACCTTGTTGGATAGTGTGAGAGTTATATTCTCCTTGTCTCCGCCATCAATGTCAAGCAGAATCTCACATATTCCTTTGTTTTCTGTAGGTAGGGCAAAGGTTACCGGGCTCTTGCCGGCTTTTACGCTTCCCTTGCTGAGGGCAAGACGTCCACGAAGCGATGTAAGTTCTGGAGAGGGAGCACTGGAGGCATAGATCATGCCGTCGGGACCCTTGAAAAGACCTATCTCGCGTGGAAGGGTGTTGGCGCTTCTGAATTGCATGGTGGGCACATCGGCAGCATACTGCCAGTTGCTCATCCAGCCGATGGCTGTGCGGCGCCCGTCGGGTGCATCGCTCCAGCTTACGAGTGCATAGTTGTCTTTTCCGAAGTCAAGCCATTTGGTAGGCACGTTGCCCTGAGCGTCAGTGTCTGCTTTGAATGTCTTGCCATCCCAGTCGCCTGTAAAGTACTGTATTGCAGAGCCGCCGAAAGGTCCCCCCGGGTTGATGTTGCAGATGAGCACCCATTTCTTCTCATTTGTGCCTTCTATCGGAAGCTGGAATAGATCAGGGCATTCCCATACTCCGTCCTGGCATCCGAGGCCTTTGCCGAAACCGCTCTGAAGGGTCCAGTTCTTGAGGTCGGGAGAGGTGAAGAAAAGCATCTCATGGTCGAGAGCATGGGCAAGCACGAGGTTCCATTCCTTTGTCTCATTATTCCAGAACATATTCGGGTCGCGGGCCTCGCTTTCAAGGGTCAGAATCGGATTGCCGTCATATTTCGTGAAGGTCATTCCGTTGTCTGAGCTGTGTCCGAGGCTCTGCATTTGGCTTGTGCCTGCTGAAGTATAGAGCGCAATCACTTCATCCTTGCCGAAACCGGCAGTCCCTTCATGGTCCACCACACAACTTCCGCTGAAGATGGAGCCAAGTCCGTCCGGACGTATTGCTATCGGCTCGTGATTCCAGTTGATAAGATCTTTTGAAGTGGAGTGAGCCCATGTCATGTTCTGCCACTTTGATCCGTAGGGGTTATACTGGTAGTAGAGATGCCATACGCCATCCTTGTAGAACATGCCGTTGGGGTCGTTCATCCAGCCATAGAGAGGTGCATGATGAAATGCCGGACGGTATTGCTCTTCGGTATCTGTAATCTCATAGTTGTCTACAAGAGTGATTCCCTTCCAGCAAGTGTCTTCCTTTGCTTCGCGTACAGAGCTCCGGCTCTGTGGGGTCACAATGTCGAAGACTATGTTCTTACCCTTATACGGAGAGAGATCAAAGGGAACGAGATAGTCGGTCTTTGATTTGGCGAGACGCACGTAGATGGTCTCGGCGATCTTTCCGTCTACGAGCACGTTGATGCGCGCGTCGTCGATATTTTCCTGCACCGGCAGCATCAGATACTGATCGCCGCCCGTCACTCTTACTAGAGTGTTGTTGACTCCAAGATGGTTGATCTCGAGGCCATCTGCTCCCATAGCCGGGAGAGTGGCTGCCACTGTCATTCCCATTGCCATGAATGCTGTAATGAAGCGTTTGATATTAGTCATATATGTAGTCTTTTTTTTAGTTTCCTTTTTGATGTTTTTAATTTCGCATCCGAGGGCTCCTCTTTTTAATATAAGGAGTTGCCCCCTCGGATGCGTTCGAACCTAAAAACCTTTGTTTACCTTAGTGTTTTCCGTAGTACCAATTCAAACCTAATAACCTAAAAACTTAATAACCTATCTAATCTTTTTACATGAATTCTTATGTCGGAATGTCGAAGTAGCATTGGAGAGAGACTTATGAGCTTTTCGACACTGCAAAACTACAACAAATATTGAAAATCAACGATAAAAAAACGTGCAAGATGTGTTAAATTTCGTGTATTGCAACAATTTTTACACATCTTGCACGGTTTGTTATACTCCCGGCCCCATATTTCTACCCAAAATTTCACCCCAATTTGCAATAATGTCGACACGTCCATCAAACGCATTGCCCCCAGAACTTCGCGGGCTGCTCAGAATTTACAGATAAACCGCAAATTTTTCATTTTACTATATCAGATCATTATGGTTGACTAAGAGGACTACGCCCATTATTACGGCTGCCATGACGTAGAAAGAGAGCCCATCGATCCCAAAATGATCTACGATAAGTCCGGAAAGTATGCAGGGCCACACATACGTGGCAGCCATACTGATATCCTTGCTCAGTGGAGACTCCTGCAAGGGCTTCTCCTTCAGAAGATAGTAAATGCTAATCAACGCTCCGACAAGCCCTGTTATGAATACGCCAATCGACACCCAAAAAGGCCCAACAAAGCTTCCAGCTATTCCCATTGCAAACAATGTAATCCCAACGGCCAGGATATCACACCACATCCGTAGAGGATATACAAATCCCTTTTTTTTCATCTGTTTATTTTTTTAGTAATTTAAGTTTCGCAAGTTCTCCTAAGTAGCTCGCAAAAATCAATGGACATGATAACTGCCTCAAGAGTATCTCACAGTTATCATGTCCATTGTCGTAAATCGCCTTAAAACCAAGATCCTCATCCATGATATTATGGTTCTTCTTCACTTTAGTTGATATCATCTCTACTTCAGTGTTCTTTCAATCAATGGAAAGACTAAAATACGTATTTCAACTATTTGAAAAAGAATAGATATTATCACAAATATTTAGAGTTGCCATTTACAGGAGGCTGCACAATTTGTATATTACCGTACGGCATAACATGATCAATAGCTTCTGAAGGGGCATATATTTTGATACGTCTTTCAGAGGATGTATTATTAGCAGTAAGCTCAACTCTTATTTGGGGATATCCATCATTATCTTCTGTATACACATGGAAGAATTCTCCTTTTATGTCAGAGCTATTGCTAAATGAGTTGCTCATCCATTCTTTTTTGGATTCATTCCATTCCTCTACCGTAAGATATAATTTATTAGGCATGGGGAATCCGGAAACCAGTAGAGACTTAATCGACAGTGTCAGGTCTTGCTGCTCAGACTTTAACGTAAGAGTTTCGATATCGTTTTCAATATCAGGATTTGCAGTGAAACTATAAACGTGTTCCGAACTCCAGATGACTCCCTTTATAGGTTCATCTTTAGAGCAAGAACATATGGATGCTATGAGAACTACAGCAACCAATAATATTTTCATTATAGATTTGGATTTAGGCTTCTGATCCGAACCATCAGCCATCATGGGTAGCGCAGTTGCTCCCGAGGCAAGAATAAGTGAAAAAATCTTTTTCATTTTGTTTTGTTTTGAATTAAATTATTTTTTTTGATTTCGATGTTGCAAAATTACTGCTTCAAACTTTCATACTCCAAATAAAAAGTTTCATATTTTGTGAAATTAGCAACCATATAATTTATTGATATTAACAAGATTATATTATTTTGAATAAAATAATTCTGCGCAAAGAGAGGCAAACTTTCATAAATCAGAATTTTTATGTAAATTTGCACTATGAACTCGACAAAACCATATCATATATCCCGAATTATTCCAATAATTCTTCTTTCTATTTTCGTAACTTTATCGGGTTGCGACACCGGTGATAATTCCGTGAATAATTACATGGACGCAGCAGAAGGCTTAATGGAGACCCGACCTGATTCTGCTCTTTCAATCATAAATTATATTGACGTTTCTGCTCTCTCAAATAAGAGCCAAAAAGCTCGTTATGCTCTTTTGAAATCAATGGCTCTTGACAAGAATTATATAGATACTACCAATTTTGACGTTCTTCAACCGGCAATAGACTATTATCTAAAAAAGGGAACTCCAGATGAAAAACTTCGGACTTACTATTATCAAGGTCGAATTTTTCAAAATAAGAATGAAGGCGACAGCGCACTTCATTCTTTTATTAAAGGAATTGATAATAGCCCAGGTTGTCATGATTCATTGACCATTGCAAGAACTTTGGTGGCTCAGGGCGTTTTATATAAAAGCTTTTATGATATAGATAGTTATGTGAAAACCTATTTGAAAGCTGCTCGAATATATCACCATAAAGCTCTTGATTTGCATGAATTTGATTGCTTAATAAATGCATTAAATGGGTTGACAATATTACAAAGACTAGAACAAGCGGATAGTATAATAAAAGTCCTCAGAGATTTAAACAACCTTGATACAACCCAAAAAGGCAGTCTACATGGACAAGTCTTGCAATACATGATTCAATTTGGATCAAATGACGAATTGAACAATTTCATCAATCAGAATAAAGAAAGCTTAGTTTTTGATGTTAATGATTTCTTGAATCTTGCCTTTGCATATAATAAACTTGGAGAAACCACATCAGCAATGCAAATATTTAATTATCTTGACGAGAACAAAGTTGTGTATGACACATTAAAATACTTGTCAATAAAGTACCGTGTGCTTGAAGATTTAAATAAATCTGATGAAGCATTATCAACATATAAGGACTTTACACAAAGATTAGAAAGCATCAACTCCAGCAAATTTGAACAAAAAAGTAGGTCGATAGAAGAAAAGCACCAAATGGAGCTTCAAGCAGAGAGAGAAGCCCATAAGCATCTTCAGATTTTGTATGGATGCATAGGCGGAATTTTATTGCTGATGCTTAGCCTGATGATTATGATATTGCTGCTTCGTAGCAATAAAGCTAAGAAAAACCTTGCCATCCAGATAGCAAAGACCACTGAATTGGAGAATGAGCAGTTGAAGTCAGAAAAAGATCTCGCTGCACAGAAAGTCCGCAACGCAGAGCTTGAAAACGTAAACCTGAAATCGGAGCGAGAACGTCTTACTCTCGAAAACGCAAACCTACAACTCGAAAGAGATAAGAAGACTCTGGAAGCTGAGAATCTTGCACATCGCGTAGAGATCTTAGAAGGAGAGAGCGATAGTCTAAAGGCTCTTCTCGACACTCAAGAGGAGATCCCTGAGGAAGTGCAGCAAGCGATCAAGACCCGAATTGAAATGCTCAATTCCCTCTTAGCCGGATACATTACCGACAATTCCAAATATGAGGAGCCTTACGACATATGGGTGAAGCAGCTCACTGAAAACACTGAGGAGTTCATGAACACCAACCGCCTTGCATTCCAGGCTTCCCATCCCCGCTTCATCCGCTACTTCGAAGACCATGGTCTAACCGAAAGCGAGATCAACTACGTTTGCCTTTACGCAATAGGTCTGAGAGGAAAGGAAGTAGGAGCCTACATGAAGAAGAGGAGCCACGTAAACATCAGCAGCGCAATCCGAAAAAAACTCGGCATCGACAAACACGACACAAATATCGGAATATACGTCCGCAAACTACTCAAAACTCTTTGAGATAACATTTATACCTATTTGAGCGTTATTAAAGAAAATAATAACCCAAAAACTACAACCCATCGACTATGAAAGTTAAACTTCTGACCCTCGCCGCCCTGCTTCTCGGCCTCGCCGCTACAAGCTGCGTATCCAACAAGAAATACGCAGAACTCGAGGGAAAATACAACGACCTCCAGAGCGAGTACGGCACAACAAAAGAAGCTCTCATAAACTGCAACGCTGAGTCTCGCAACCTTACCTCTCAGCTCGAGGTGGCCAACAAAAGCAACGAAGACCTTCGAAAAGGCATGGGCCAACTTAAGCATACTCTCGACAAAAGCCTTGAAGCCAACAATCAGGGTAGCGTCAACATAGCCAAGCTTGTAGATGAAATCAACGCCTCCAACAAGTATATCAAGCAACTCGTGGAAGCCAAATCAAAGTCTGACTCCCTCAACATCGCCCTCACAAACCGCCTGACACGCTCGCTCAGCAACGACGAACTGAAAGACGTAGACGTAAAAGTACTGAAAGGAGTAGTCTATATATCCCTCGCTGACAATATGCTCTTCAAGAGTGGCAGCTATGAAGTGAGCGACCGCGCTATGGAGACTCTCTCCAAGATTGCAAAGATATTGAAAG
>CAYSMP010000039.1:0-25259 GCA_964432215.1 uncultured Sangeribacter sp. | reverse complement strand
TTACTTCCACTCCCGGTGAGCTCGACGAACTCTGGTATCGCCTCTACTGCAATATTTCCCGCTGCAACCGCGCTCTTGTAGCTCTCGAAGACTATGGTGTGGAGAAACTTGGTGAGAAGACAGCAGCACAGCGTGTAGGTGAGGTTCACTTCCTCCGCGGTCACAGCTATTTCAAACTTCTGACAATGTTCCGCCAGATTCCTTGGGTTGACGAGAATGTATTCCGCAACAACCTTCAGGAGCAGACTCCCAACAACCAGTTCACCTATGAAGAACTTTGGGATAAGGTGATCAACGAGTTCAAGATGGCTTATGATGCACTTCCTGAGACAGTGACTGACGGCGGTGGCCGTGCCAATAAGATTGCTGCTGCATCCTACCTCGCAAAATGCTACCTCACTATCGCTTGGGGCGACGGCTACGAGGCAACAGACGGCGTAGGCTTCATCAACAAGGAGTATATGCAGAAGGTGATCGAATACACCGATTTGGTTGCAAACTCCCAGTATGGATATCTCGAGGATTTCGGCGACATCTTCCTCCCGGAATACAAGAACAGCAAAGAGTCAATCTTCGCAGTGCAGACTTCTCAGTACACCGAAGACAATACCCGCTTCGGGCGCGCAAACTGGAGCAATATGCTCAACGGCTGCTGGGGTATGTGGTCTTGCGGTTGGGACTTCCACAAGCCTTCTCAGGACCTCGTAGATGCTTATAAGACTCAGGATGGTCTCCCTATGATTGGCAACAACACAAGCAGTGCATATCCCGTCATGGGAAGCGTAAACTCCCAGAAATGGGATCCGCGTCTATTCCACACTGTAGGTATGCCGACATTCCCCTACAAGTATGAGAGCGAATACATGATGACCACAGCCAACTCCCGCACCCCGACAGACTACGGCTTCTATACTTCACTCAAGGACGTGCCACAGCGCAGTGCCGGCGAAACTTTCGAAGGAAGCTGGCAGGCATTCGCAATGAACGACTACGTCTTCCGCTACACCGATGTAATGCTGATGCGTGCTGAAGCCCTCATTGAACTTGACCGACTCGGAGATGCCATGACAATCATCAATGCAATCCGTCAGCGTGCCAAAGACTCTGTAGAGAAACACATTGCGTATGCAAAAGACTTCTGCGAGATTAACCTTTACAGTGACGCTACTTTTGGCAATAAGGATCACGCCCGCGAATGCCTCCGTATGGAACGTCGCCTTGAGATGGCCATGGAGAGCAGCCGCTACTTCGACCTTCGCCGCTGGGGTATCGCTTCAACTACACTCAACAGCTATTTCGAAAAGGCTAAGAATTCAAGCTACGACGGCACAGCCTACGGCAAATACTACGAAAACGCCCACTACACTGCCGGCAAGAATGAGTTCTACCCTATCCCCTACAACCAGCTTTACTACGTTCCAGGACTTTACGTCCAGAACAAAGAATATTAAATAGTTTAAGAGTTTAGGGGTTTATAAGTTTATATTGACATCATTGACGTTGTTTAAACTAATTTACGACTATCAATAAAATCAAAATCAACTCTAAACTTTAAACCCTTAAACTTAGATTTAAACTTTTAAACTCTTCAACTTTTAAACTGACAATATGAATAAGACAATCTATACGGTTCTCAGTGCTGCCTGCCTTCTCGGCATGGCTGCCTGCCAGAACAAAGACTATGATGTGGTAGCTCCTATCCTCGCTCCCATCTCTGCCGACAACATCACAGGTGAACTCGTAGGAGACTCCTATGTGTGGAAATGGACTCCTATGGATGGAAAGAACATGCAGATCACAGTGCTGCGCGACGGACAGACCGTATCTTCCGCCACTTCTTCCACCGGATCTTACACCCACGAGAATATCCAGACAAAGGTGCCTTTCACCTATGTATTCAAGGTGACCGACGGCACAAACCTTTCTACCGGTGTCATCAAGACATATACCCGCAATGGCGCAGAGCCGGCAAGCGGCATATCTCTTACTCAGATAGAGAAAGCAAATGCACAATATGATGCTCTCGTAGAGTGGATACCATCCCCAGATGCCACCGAGCAGGCTTTCAAGGCAACTGCAGGAAGCCGCTCAATCACTGAAACTCTACCAGCTTCCACTTCTACCTATGTGATTCCCAATGTGACTGAAGGTGAGGAATGGAATATCGAAATCGTAGCTTCCAATGCAGATGGCAAGTCACTTCCTGCATATGGCTCTATGAAGATTGGCAAGACTGCTGTCGGATTCCTCAGCATCTATCCTACCGAAGAGGATCTTATCCAGAATGGCGACGACGACGAAGCTTGTGCATGGCTGTGGCTCAAAGCTGAGTATCCCGCAGCATCCTACGTTTATTTCGGCGACGTGACATCCGCAAACACTCTCGAGCCCTACCGCGTACTCTTCTGGATGCGTGACCTTGAGGATCGTCCCGAGAACGAAGTATTTGAGATGCCGGCTGTAGTCAACGACGCTACTCCCTTCGTTAAAGAATGGTACACCAACGGTGGCAACCTCCTTCTCTGGAGCCATGCAACAGCTTATGTAGGCGCACTCGGACGTATTCCGATGGATGACCTCCGCAATAATGACCGCAGCATAGGTCTCGGACGCGGTGGCTGGAATCCCGACACTTGGATGATGGCAGTTCAGCTCCACCCGGGCAGCAGATTTAAGAAGGACCACTCTTCTCACCCGATCTTCAAAGGTCTTGATGTGATTGAGACCGACCGCACCAAACTGATTCCATTCAAGGGAGCAGGTTGGACTGAAGACCACAATTGTCTCTACTTCAACCTCCCGGCTATCTACACGGGTCTTGGCAACCAGGATGAAGCTTGCTACAATGCCATCACCTCTACCTACGGCATCTATCCTCTCGGCACTTGGGACTCACAGATCGACTGGGTATCTCAGCTCAACGTATGGGAGGCTCGTCAGGGCAACACCGACTTCAAGGGCACTGTACTCTGCATCGGCAACGGTGGTTGCGAATTCTCGCTTAAGAATGCTGACGGCACCCCCGACATCGCAGCTTACCCGAAAAACAATCCCTATCAGGGCAATGTGCTGAAGCTCGCCAAGAATTCAATTGAATATCTCAAAACACGCTAAAGTCAATGCATACCATGATATATCATGGATTACTCACAACCCCAAAACGCAAAAACGCAAATGAAACTCTTCAATATCATACTCGCTTCCGCTTTTGTGCTTGCAGCGACAGCATGCGATGAGGACAAGAATCCACATCCTGCATATGTGAACGGTGCGGAAACAGAAAATCCCAACACTCCGGAAAATCCTGAACCCGGCACTGAAGTAAGCTCTTCCAGAAACGAACAATACCGTCCGCAGGTACACTACACTCCTGCTAAGAACTGGACAAACGACCCCAACGGCATGGTATATGTAGACGGCGTATATCACCTCTATTATCAATATAATCCGCAGGGCAACGACTGGGGCAACATGAGCTGGGGCCACGCCACATCTACCGACCTCATCCACTGGGAAGAAAAACCGGTTGCAATGCTCCGCAACGAATGGGGCGACATCTTCTCCGGCAGCGCGGTTATCGACAAGGATAATACTGCAGGTTTCGGCAAGGGAACTATGCTCGCTTTCTATACCGGCGCCGGTGAACATCAGCAACAATGCCTCGCCTACAGCACAGACGGAGGCCTGACATTCACTCAGTATGAGGGAAATCCAATTATCCCCAACACTGTTCTCGGCGATTTCCGCGACCCGAAAGTGATCTGGCATGAGGCATCCAAGCAATGGGTGATGGCATTGGCACTTGGATGGGATCACAAGGTAGAACTATGGGGCTCAAAGGATGCCAAGAACTGGGAACAACTCTCCACCTTCACCACTGATGCAGCCCGCAGCAATATCGGCCAATGGGAATGTCCCGACCTCTTCCCCCTCCAGTATAAGGGAGAGCAGAAATGGGTGCTTATCGTCAGCAATAACCCCGGTGGGCCGGCAGGCGGTTCAGGCATCGAGTATTTCATTGGTGACTTCGACGGCAAGGAATTCAAGGCAATGGATCTCGCCTACCCTCTTTGGCTCGATTATGGCTCAGACAACTATGCAGGTGTCACATGGAGCAATGCTCCCGGCGACCGCAAGATCATGATAGGCTGGATGAACAACTGGAACTATTGCGGCAACGTGCCTGTATCTCCCTGGCGTTCTGCCTTCACTCTTCCTCACGAGCTGAAGCTTGTGGAAGTAAACGGTTCTCCCCTTCTCGCAGCTCCGGTGGTCAGCGAACTTGACGCAATCGCCGGCGATTGGACAGCTGCTGCCAACGGCAATGTAGGTGCTCTTGACTCTTACGAGGCTCGTTTCACAGTCAAGGTCAACGAGAACTCAACTTTCCGTCTTGAAAATACAAAGGGACAGTATCTGGAATTCGAGATCAACGGTGCAGAAAAGATGCTCGTTGCGAAACGCACCTCCACAACGGGTGAAGTTAAATTCCACAACCTCTTCTCAGTGCCCAGCATCTCAGCTCCGCTAAACTGTGAGGGTGACGAAATTGAACTTCATGTAGTAGTAGACCGCTCCTCTGTAGAGCTCTTCAGCACAGACGGCGCCACTTGCATGACCAACATTGTCTTCCCCATCGAAAGCTACAACATCATCTCAGGCGTAGGCCCGGTAGAATACCGCAAACTCAACTCCATTTGGTAAAGCAAATTCCTTTTTACATGTATAGTGTCACCCGCAAATTTCGTTTATGAAATTTGCGGGTGACAAGTTATAGGGTTATGAGGTTAGAGAGTTAGATGAATTACTTATTGAGGTTTTCGAGGAAGTTGACTTCGACGATGCGGAGCTCGCCACCTGTCTTGTCACCATCTTTAGCTTTAAAGAGGTCGAGTTCGCCGGCTGCCGGTTCTACTACCTCTACAATCTGTCCGAATGCATCGCTATCAGCTGTAGAGCCTTTCAGTCGAATAGTTATATCACGAGCCCTTACAGGACGAGTCTTCAGATGCACGTAGCCGAGCGAACGGTCGGTATCACCACTCCAAATCATTTCATCTCCTGCAAAAATCTCAAGAGGATATGAACGCTGACGCCATCCTGTCAGCTTGATATTGATCTCATCTATCTCTGCAGCCCGTTCCAATTCATATTTGATCCAGGCAGTCTCAAGACGTCCATCATTGCGCCATTCACTCAATTCGTTGTCATCCCAACTGTTGCTGACGGATTCCTGATTTACCCCTGCAGTCGCAGACTTGACACGGACATCAATCTTCTTATCATAATATGAGGGGGTTGAGGGAGTGGCTCCACGGTCATAGCGCGGTTTCAGAGCTTGAGACGGGAAATGCTTGCTTAGACCATCTTTCACCTCCACCGGAATTGTAGTGAACTCAACAGACTCTTCGCCCAGGCCCTTAGCTTTGGCCGTAACCTTGACATTACCCGACTCCGGAGTAGAACGGACAAGCACGCGTGTAATACCACATTCTACAGGAAGAGATGTTGCAAACGCGTAGTTGTCCTCGCCCTGCGCTATACCACCACGCCATTCAGCCGGGCCGGAGAGTGAAAAGTCAATCATGTCGTTGGCAAGCGGACAACGTTGGCCATTCTCATCTACAACTTCCACCTGAAGGATTGCGATATCGGCACCATCGGCATAAGTGCCTTCCGGACCTTGCATAAGTGTCAGCTTGAGATTTTTAGGTTCTCCGGCAGTGGTATGAGAGAATCTGCTTGTCTCCTTGCCGTTTTTATCATAGCTGACAGCCTCAATATTTCCAGGCTCCCACTGTATACTGTCGAATGTAAAGAGGAATTCATATTCACGTTTCGGAGCCTTCTGAGCTTTTCCATTGACAAAGAGCGCGACGCTATCACCTGTAGATACCACATAAACAGGTTTGACAACTTCAGGCGAATAATTCCAATGACCAATGATGTAGGTGTCGTCACCTTCCACGTCCACCCATCCATTCCACATCACCTTATGTGCATAATATGCATCCTTTGGAATACGGAGGGGGTCCACGACACCACTACGGCGATAGTTTTCTGCACCTCGGCAATGTGTCTGGGTATCAGAGAAGATAATCTTTGCACCTCCGGAATTGACACGGCGTCCCATGCCCGGACGTTCACGATAGAAGTCATACCAGCGGCGCACCATCTCCACTGCAAGCTGGTCTTGGTTCTGATTATAGGCAGAAGCATCGGCATTTCGGTAAAGAGGGCCATCGCCATGCTTATGATAAGGATAGCTCCAATCGTCCCAATATTTGCGAAGCCCCTCGTCGCGGCAATACTCTGTCTGCACCATCGGATGGTGTTCACTGAGATTTACATAAAGCATTTCACCTCCATATTCAGCCTCACGGATGTCGAGCATCTCACGCGAGCCTATAGCACGGCCTCCATGAGGGTCATATTGATCGCGGATTTCACGCATCTCAAGCATATGGTCGCGAGAGATTGACTCATTGCCACTTTCGTAGAAGATCACGCTCGGATGATTGCGGAAATAGATGATCATGTCACGCATCAACTCCTTGCGCTGACCCCAACGGCGATCATTGACATCCTTCTCGGAGTCACCTGCCGGGAGCATCTGCATCACCCCTACACGGTCACAGGACTCTGCGTCCTGTTTCCAAGCAGTCACATGCATCCAACGGAAAAAATTAGCGTTATGGTCGATCAGCATACCATTGGAGTAGTCGCTCATCCATGGCGGAACCGACATGCCGACTCCGGGCCACTCGTTGCTCGTGCGCTGCGCATACCCTTTCATCTGTAGCACGCGGTCGTTGAGCCAGATCTTACCGTCGCCAAAGCGGGTCTTTCTGAAACCGGTGCGGGTAGTCACCTCATCAGCAGTCTTGCCATCGACAGTCAGACGTGTCTTCACATCATAAAGATAACCATACCCCCAGCTCCAGAAATTGAGATCGGTCAGTGTGTCAGAAGCAGCAAGCGTCACAGTCTCTCCGGGCATCACTTTTACAGGTGCACTGCTGAAATTGCCGACAGTCTTTCCATCTGCATCTATCACCTCGACTTCATAACCAACCTTTACGGGTTTCTTTGACTCATTCTTGACCTCGCTCTCGGCATTGATGACTGCCTTTCGACTTGCCACGTCAATGTCCGTAGCGTAGATGTAAGTGCCTGTAGTGCCAAGATTGCTATATAATGGGAGTGTCTGATATACGTGGTCGGTAGTATGAAGCCAGACGTTTTTTGGAATACCGCCATAATTGACATTGAAATTCTTGTCGTTCCATTGGTAGCGTTGGTTGGTTTCACGCTCATGGTAGGTCCAACTATTGTCTACTCTGACCGATAAAACATTCTCTCCACCATAATTGATGTATGGGGTCAAGTCGAACCCAACCGCCATCACTCCATTCTCGTGGTAGCCGAGGGGATGACCATTGAGATAGAAGTCGGCTCCTTGACGTACACCTTCAAACTCCACAAAAACTTTCTGTCCTTTAGCTTCTTTCGGCATCTTGAAATGCTTGCGATACCATACTACGGTATCCGTCAGTTCTGCGATTGGCACTTTATATGCTTCATCCTCGTTGAAAGCACGTGGAAGAGTGACTGAGTTCCAATCCTTGTCATCGTGCTGCTTAAGGTCAGCGCCCTTGATATCGCCAACTTTGAGCAGCCAGTCGCTATTGAAGTTATACTTCTCGCGAGGGGCGGCCCACAGTCCGGAGACTGCCGACATAAGCGACATCGCAGTAAGCAAAAAAATCTTCTTCATAATGTCAGTATTTAAATTTCGCAAGCGAAATTTAAGGTTTATAGGTTTATAAGGTTTAAAGGTTAATTTTTCGCAAATATAACTCTTTTATTTCAAAAAAATGTTCTGGAGAAGAATTTTTTCGAAAATAATTATTAATTTTGCTTGTAGACTTTAAGTAACACACAAAATTAAACGACATATATTAACCGAACAGCTGCAAGTGTCTTGATATGATAACAGCAGCTACCTACCAAACAAACTAAACCTATGCAAAAGAAACTAATTTATTTAACTTTTGCCTTCGGATGGCTGACAAGCTTGCAAGCCTGGGCTGACACCAAATTGGAGGCAGAAAATGCCGATTACAGCAATTGCACTGTGGTCTCAGACAATAAGTATTCAGGAGGTGAGGCGCTTAAGCTGACCGAGACAAATGCAAAAATCACATTTGATGTCAATATCGACAACAAGGGGAAATACACGCTTTTTGCAGCAGGTGATGGCATCGGAGGAAGCAAGATTGTCAACTGCTCAGTAAATGGGAGTTCCGCACAATTCAGTCTTGATGCCTACGCAGAAGTGGAGATGGGCACTTTCTTTTTGTCGGAAGGGAAAAACCAGATAGTAATAACGCCGAGTTGGACTTGGTTTGACATCGATTATATTCGCATTGATACGCCGCTGGATGAGTATCCATTCGACATAGCAGCTGCTCCTGTTGACGAAAAAGCAACCGAGTCAGCCAAGAAGATGTATTCATTCCTTTATGACAATTTCGGGAAGAAGACCATTTCGGGCATAATGACAGGAGATATGAGCTCTGCCAATGGAGACGTGACTAATCACGACGATGTGAAAGCTGTCTATGAGGCATCTGGTAAATATCCTGCACTCGTTGGATTCGACTTACTCTTTGCTACCGGCAGTACTGAAAACGACAGCTGGTTTAAGGAGTATACCCGTAGCGCTATCGAATTAGCAAAAGACACATATCGCCGTGGAGGCTTGCCTGCATTCTCATGGCACTGGCATGATCCAAGCCGCAAGACCGATGATTTTTATAGCGACAAGACGAGTGTACGCATATCGCAGGCTCTCAACAGTGATGGATCATGGAATACTTCTTCCGAGCTTTATCAATATCTCATCCACGATATTGACCTTATTGCCGATTATTTCCTTGAGTTGCAGGAAGCTGGAGTGGCATGTATCTTCCGTCCGCTTCATGAGGCCAGTGGAGGCTGGTTCTGGTGGGGCAGAGACAAGAAATCTGCTGATTTCGTAAAGCTCTTCCAATTGGTATTCGATGAAATGACAGAGGTGAAAGGAGTCCACAATGTATTGTGGGTCTGGAATGCCGGTGCTGATGATTCTGACTGGAATCCCGGAGAAAAATACTATGATTTTGTATCTGCAGACATATACAACCCGGCATTTGACTATTCGAGCAATGCCTCAATGTTTGACAAACTCAAGGCTCTTACAAAAGGCAAAAAGATCATAGCATTGTCAGAAAATGGTCCTATCCCAGACATTGACAAACAGGCTGAAGAAGAGGCAATGTGGTCTTGGTGGATGCCTTGGTATCAGACTTGGAACAGTAAATTCGTAGATCAGACAAGCCGCGAGGAGTGGCGCAAGTGCATGAACGATAACCGCATCATAACACTTGAAGACATGAATTCGTGGAATGGAGTTGAGACCATTTCATTAGCTCCTTCACAGAATATGATCTATGACCTTAATGGACATCGTCTACTGAAAGAGCCCTCACATGGTATTTACATCCAAAACGGCAAAAAACATATCAAAAAATAGACAATGTATTTCCTCTAATATCCACATCTGCAATAGGAATTAGTGGCGGAGGGAGAGTTCGGATTCGAGGTCGGAGAGGGAGACTCCCATCTGGCGACAGAGGACGAGGAGGTGGAAGAGGAGGTCGCCGGCTTCGTAGATGAAGCGGGAGCGGTTGCCGTCGACTGCTTCTATGATGGTCTCGGCAGCTTCTTCCCCTACTTTCTTGGAGATAGCTTTCACTCCCTTTATGAAGAGGCGTGTGGTGTAGGAGTTTTCGGGCATTTCTTCCTTGCGTTTTGCCACTATCTGCTCAAGACGTCGGATGAAGCCTTCCGAATCAGGGGTATCGAAACATGCTGTCGTGCCACGATGACAGGTGGGACCAATGGGATTTGCTTTCACAAGGAGGGCATCGGAATCGCAATCAGGATACATTTCTACAAGTTCGAGATAATGGCCAGAGGTTTCTCCTTTGGTCCATAACTTACCGCGGGTACGAGACCAGAATGTGACGTGACCGGTCTCAAGAGTACGGTCGAAAGCTTCACGGTTCATATATCCGAGCATCAAGACTTTGAGGGTGACGGCATCTTGCACTATTACTGGGAGGAGGGAGTCAGTGAGTTTTGAAAAATTAAAATCATTGAAAAGCATGGGGAGTTGTGAGGTTGTTAAGTTGTGGAGTTATGAGGTTGTGGGGAGAGGTGGGGGGTTAGAGGGCGACTTTTATGTTCTGAGCTGAGAGTTGACGTTTTAGGTCGCGGATTGAGATTTCTCCATAGTGGAATATAGAGGCGGCGAGGGCTGCGTCAGCATGTCCTTCTGTAAGGACCTTAGCAATGTCCTCAACACTTCCGGCACCTCCGGAGGCTATAACAGGCACGCTAACTTCTTCGCTAAGACACTTGAATACTTCACAGGGATATCCTTGGCGTGTGCCATCATGATTCATTGATGTGAAAAGAATCTCTCCGGCACCTCGCTCCTCTGCTTCGCGAGCCCATGAGAAGAGTTCCCTATCAGTCAAACGGTGTCCACCATGTGTAGTCACGTGCCAGATGCCATCCTCCTCAAGACGGGCATCAATTGCGACGACCACGAATTGACGTCCGTAGCGGGCAGCGATGCGGTCGATAAGTGTAGGATCAGCTACAGCAGCGGTGTTGAGCGTGATTTTATCGGCTCCGGCATTGAGCAGACGGGCTGCATCATCAAGTGAAGATATGCCACCACCGACTGTGAAGGGAATGTTGATTTCCCGGGAAATCTGCTCCACTAACGACGTAAATGTCTGCCTTCCTTCAGCGGAGGCACTGATGTCGAGATAAACCAACTCGTCGGCACCTTCACGAGCATAGAATTTACCCAGCTCCACCGGAGAACCGACATCGCGAAGCTGCTTGAAATTTATGCCTTTCACTGTGCGCCCATCCTTAACGTCGAGGCAGGGTATTATGCGTTTTGCAACCATTCTTGAATAAATTTCAGTGGGATTTTATTTTCATATATCGCCTTTCCTACTATGACACGCTGCAGTCCTGCGTGGTCAAGATCTATGATATCCTGCTCACTCCCAATGCCGCCTGATACTGTAAAAACGACATCAGGATATTTCTTCTGCAAAGCGACATACAGAGGTGTCTCCGGGCCGGAAAGCATGCCATCACGAGAAATTTCTGTCACAATTGCTTGCGAGAGACCTTTCGGGAGAAATATGTCGACAAGATTGTCGACACTTTTGTCGTCGGTTTCGAGCCAACCGTGGGTAGCAATCCTGCCATTGGAAATATCGGCACCAAGAACCATCCTATCAGGACCGAACTCCTCAAGCCATTCAGCAAACAGTTCCGGCTGGCGTGCAGCCACGCTACCTACTACTGCATATTCGGCTCCTGCTGAGAAAATATCAGCCAAGGCTCGTTCGGATTTTATACCTCCACCCCACTCTATCTCAAGACCATTGACTCCAGCCAGCTTTTCAAGTACCGAGAGATTGACGGGACTGGAGGCCTTCGCTCCATCAAGGTCGACCACATGAAGACGACGCACACCGATGTCGGCATAACGGCGTGCCATGTCAAAAGGAGAGGCATCATAGGTCGTCTGTCGGTTATAGTCTCCTTGCGATAGGCGGACGCACTTCCCATCGATGATATCTATTGCAGGTATAATATCTATTTTACTCATAAGTCAATGAAATTTTTGATGATACGCTCTCCTACCTCACCGCTCTTTTCAGGATGGAACTGAACGCCATAGAAGTTCTCATATTTCAGTGCCGCACTGAACATTTCGCCCTGTCGGGCTGTGGCAATAGTGTCGGGGCAAAGTCCAGCATAATAGGAATGCACAAAGTAGACGTAAGCTCCCGATTCAATACCGCGGAAGAGTTTGCTTTCAAGATTGGATAGATTGTTCCATCCCGTATGCGGTACTTTAAGATCAGGGGCAGGGATAAATTTCTTGACAAACGCATCAAATATGCCCATACACTCCACGTCCCCTTCTTCAGAATGACGGCACATTATCTGCATTCCCACACAGATTCCAAGTACCGGCTTACGAAGCCTAAGAATCATAGGCACAAGACCGCTTTCACGCAAATTTGTCATTGCCTCAGCGGCATTGCCGACACCGGGCAGTATAATATGGGAAGCTCTCTTAATTTCTTCCGGATCTGCAGTAAGACGAAATTCAGCACCAGGACGAGAAAGAGCGTTCTCCACAGATCGCAGGTTGCCGGTCTTATAGTCAATGATTGCTATCATAAGAGTCCTTTGCTTGATGGTAATTGACTGGAAAAAACATCTCTACGTATCGCCATTTTCAGAGCACGTGCGAAGGCTTTGAAGACACCTTCAATGAGATGATGATTATTCTCTCCTCGTGCTGTGACATGCAGGTTGCAGCGCATCTCGCTTGCGAGAGTCTTGAAGAAATGCTTATACATTTCAGTGGGGGTATCCCCCACATATTCGCGTGTGAACGGCACATCCCAAACGAACTCTGCTCGCCCTCCAAAGTCAAGAAGCACCGTAGCCGAACATTCATCCATCGGCAGGGAGAAACCATAACGGTCTATTCCCACTTTATTTCCGAGAGCCTGTAAGATCAACTGACCCAAAACTATAGCCACGTCTTCCATCGTATGATGCTCATCTACTTCCAAATCTCCTTTTGCGTCTATTAAAAGCGAACATCCACTATGGTGAGGGATTTGCTCCAGCATATGATCGAAGAATTTGAGGCCTGTGGAGACAGCCGTAACGCCCTTTCCATCCAAGTCTATCTCAGCGCGTATGGATGTCTCCCGAGTGACACGCTCAATGCTCGCACACCGCGAGGATGCTCGAAGCCACTCGTTGATTTCAGCCCATGAGTCAGTGATAAGCGCACATCCTTCCGCCTCAGTGCCTTTAGGCTGCAGAAGGATTGCCTTTGCACCAAGATTCTTGGCAAGCTCCACATCGGTGAGGCGATCCCCAATCACAATGCTTTCGCTCAAATCATAGTCGTCATTATTTATATATTTACCAAACATTCCAATGCCGGGTTTACGATTGGGAGAATTTTCTTCAGGCAAAGATGGGTCGATAAGGATATCGGTAAATTCCACTCCTTCCCCCCGGAGCGTCTGAAGCATCAGATTCTGTGGAGGCCAGAATGTAATCTCAGGGAAAGAATCAGTGCCGAGTCCATCTTGGTTGGATGCCATCACAAGTTCAAATTCACCACGACGGGCTATGTCTGCAAGAGCGGTTATGACACCAGGAACAAACCGGAATTTCTCAAGTGAGTCTATCTGATAATCCACCGGGGGCTCTACAAGGATAGTGCCGTCGCGGTCAATAATAAGAAGCTTTTTCATTGGGAGTTGTGGGGTTGTTGAGTTGTGAGGTTGTGGGGGTATAGGAGAAGAGAGCGGTTATTAGGCGATGATTTTCTTCGGGGGTGCCGACAGTAATTCGGAGGCAGCCGTCGCAGAGGGCAACCTTGTCGCGATTGCGGACTATAATCTTATCTGCAATCAGATACTCGTAGAGGGCGTTGGCATCACTTACCTTTACGAGCAGGAAGTTGGCATCTGATGGATAAACTTTCTTTACAAAGTTGAAGACCGTCAATGACTCAGCAAGCTTACTCCGTTCTTCTTTTAGCACTTTTACTTGATTCTCAACCGACTCCTTATCAATCAGGCGTTCAGCAATAGCGGAAGTTGCTACGTTGATGTTGTAAGGATACTTAACACGGTTCATATATCCGATGATTTCAGATGAAGCGAATGCAAGTCCACACCGCAGCCCAGCCATCCCCCATGCCTTCGATAGAGTCTGAAGCACTACAAGATTCTGGAACTTGGAAAGGATCGGCAGCATCCCGGGCTTATCAGAAAAATCTATATAAGCCTCATCTACCACCACTATACCCGGAAACTCGCTCACCAATCGCTCTATTTCATCCCGAGGGAAAGCATTGCCCGTAGGATTGTTTGGCGAGCAGATGAATAGAAGTCGTGAATCGGCATCAGCCGCCCCAAGAAGCCTCTCTACGGGGAGAGAGAAATCATCGTTGAGCAGTACCTTCCGCACCTCAACATCGTTGATAGCAGCTGCCACTTCATACATGCCGTAACTCGGGGCGATTGAGATGGCGTTATTTTTTCCGGGCTGACAGAAAATCCGGAAAAGCAGATCGATTGCCTCATCACTGCCATTGCCAATAAATATATTTTCCACAGGCACTCCTTTGATGGGGGAAAGTAGACTTTTCAGACGCTTCTGGTGAGGATCGGGATAGCGGTTATAGCCGTTGTCGAAGGGAGATTCATTGGCATCAAGAAATATCCCAAGATCACCCTCATATTCATCGCGGGCAGTGGAATATGGCTGGAGTGAGAGTATGTTTGGGCGTATAAAATCGGTTATTTGCATTGCATCCTAATTTTAACGGCCTGTGCGTGGGCTTCTAGCCCCTCGGCATCAGCCATAGTGGTTATAGTATCGGCAAGACGTGCAAGCCCGTCTTGAGAAATATGCTGGATTGTAGTCTTGCGCATATAGCTGTCGATGTTGACGCCACTGCAGCTATGAGCCCATCCGGAGGTAGGAAGAGTATGGTTGGTGCCGGAAGCATAGTCGCCTGCACTTTCAGGAGAATAGTTGCCTATAAAAATACTTCCGGCAGCCGTTATGCCCTCAGCTGCCTGCATGGCGTCGCGAAGAGAAATGATCAGATGCTCTGCACCATAAAGATTGGCAAAAGCAATAATGTCATCACGGTCCGGAAAGACGATAATGCGGGAGTTTTCGAGTGACCGACCTACATATTCAGCACGCTCCAATGTGGATGCCTGCATCCGGATAGCCTTACTTATTTGCTCTGCAAGCGGCAGGGAGTTGCACACCACGATACCCTGTGAGTCTGCACCATGCTCACATTGCGAAAGGATATCGGCTGCCACAAATTCAGGCACCGCAGTTTCATCAGCAAGAATCATTACCTCAGAAGGTCCTGCCGGCATATCTATAGAAACAGCGCGTCCCCCTACCTGCTGCTTGGCTGCGGTGACAAACCTATTGCCGGGCCCGAATATCTTGTCGACTGGAGAGATTGTCTCAGTGCCATAAGCCAGAGCAGCTATTGCTTGTGCTCCACCGACTTTATACACTTCATCAATGCCACATATCTTGGCAGCATAAAGTACGGCTGATGACACGCGACCTTGCCGATCGCAAGGAGTAGCCATCACTACACGTCGGCAACCGGCTATGCGTGCCGGGATAGCAAGCATCAGCACCGTCGAAAAGAGCGGAGCTGTTCCTCCGGGAATATAGATGCCGACGTTTTGGATAGCTACCGGGCGTTGCATGCAAACCACACCCGGTATAGTTTCCACGCGCACTTCAGCCGGGAGTTGGGCTCTATGGAATGCGGAGATATTTTCAGCGGCAGTCTGAATTGCCCCCTTTAGATCATCAGTAACGGCAAGGTCGGCTTCGGCAAATTCTTCATCTGAGACCTTAAGGGCATATGGAATTGAGAGGGAGTCTATTTCGGCGGCAAGCTGCATGAGGGCTTCATCACCCCCATTCCTGACGCGCTGAAGGATATTACTGACAATCTTATCAACTTCAGCACTTTCCTCAGCTTTGGCCCTGCGGCAAAGTTCTGGCCATTGCGATGGAGACGGATTATTATAGATTTTCATGGTATAATTTTGTCGACTGATAAAACAAGTATTCCTTCGGCACCAATTGACTTCAACTGGCGTACCTTTTCCCAAAGTTGGGATGATTCCACCACGGAGTGTAGGGAATGCCAACCCGGAGTGGCAAGCGGCAACACTGTCGGAGAACGCATAGCCGGAAGAATTTCTATAGCTTTTTCAAGACTTTCTGAAGGAATATTCATCAAGAGGTATTTCATTCCGCGGCTAATACTATCGCTTTCTATACGGAACTCAATTTCATCGAGCAATTCACGGTCTTCGTTTAAGAGGGAAGGGTTTGCTACAAGCACAGCTTGCGACTCCATGACAGTCTCCACCTCTTTGAGGCCATTGGAGATAAGTGTCCCACCGGAAGACACTATATCAAATATTGCATCTGCCATACCGGCGGAGGGGGTAATCTCAACGGAACCTGAAATTACTACGGGAATTATCTCTATGCCAAGACCATCGAAATAGCGGCGCAAAATGCGGGGATATGAAGTGGCAATACGTTTACCACGAAAGTATTCAGGACCCGTATATTCCTCACGCTTAGGAATGGCGAGGCAGAGACGACAAGCACCGAATCCGAGAGGACGGACGATGTCAACTTTCGCTCCTTTTTCCTCCACCTCGTTCAAGCCAACGATACCGAGTTGTGCGGAGTTTTCGGCAACAAGACCGGGGATATCATCATCGCGTATATTCAGGATTTCAATCGGAAAGTTTATTGCTTTGGATAGATACTTACGTTTCGCAGTATCTATTTTGATACCAACACGGCTGAGAAGTCCTACCGACTCCTCCCCCAAACGTCCTTTGTTTTGAATGGCAATTCTTAGCATATGATTTTTGCGTTTTACGTAGCGCGTTTTGCGTTTTGCGGAAATTAAAAAAAGCCTCAGAGTGGGATAAGATCCCATGGCTCGGAGGCTTTGTATGTCGAATAAAAAGTTTTTACTTGTTTAATCAAATGCATAGCAACCTCGCCGCCGTCGTGACTGGTGGTGATGGTGATGATGGATGTAGTTACTTATGCACATAATATTAAAAAAGCGTCGAAATTGGTTCGACGCCTGCAAAGTTACATATAATTTTCAAATCTGCCAAATATTGGATGCAATTTTTACCATTTTACAATAAAAGTGTTTATGCAAATACAACTCAATAGCCTGGGATTTCGTCACAATAACAACTTTCCGAGCTGAATATTTAGAAGAATTTAATTTTTGAGGATGCCGGAAGAGGAAGAATTGCGTGTGCTGAGATTTTCTACGTCACGGAGTTTTTTGCCGTAATTGAAAGTGTATGTAACTGTGATGTTGAAATCTGCATGGCGATTTTTGTCGTAGGATATAAATGAACGATCGTAATATTCTGAAGTAAACCGCTGCTTGTGGCTTGCCCAATTCCATCTCGCAAAATTTCTTGCCATGAATCTGACATTCCAGTTTTTATTTGCCCAGCCTGCCGTCAGCGCATAGCTTGATTTATCCTCATAGATATCTCCTACCATGAAGCCATCGCTGTAGCTTGACGGACTGCTATAATAACCTGATATGTAGAAATCCTTGAGCCAATATGTGGCGCGGAGCACAAGCCACAAAGATGATATATTATAGTCATATGGAGCTCCGTTTCTTGCAATATATTCTCTCAAAGAGCCATTGAGCATAAGACTCCTATTGAAAAGATAGAGAGTGCCGGATACTCCGCATTGAATCAGATGATAGTCGCCCATAGGCTGACGGATATATCTTATCATCCTGCCGCCAGAGGGTTGATATTCATAGACGTATCGGTCGTAAACCTTCCATAGGTTGCCAAACACCTGGATATAGCCATTTTTTGAGGGAATCCAATTATAAGAAAAGTCAGTGGATATATGCGGACTTGGGGTCAAATTCGGATTTCCTGTATAGCTAAGAAGATGGTTCTCCTCTATTACTGACTGACTTTTGAAAGAAACGTTGGGTGCCCATGAAGAGTATCCTGCACCAAGATTAAACCTGTGTTTCTTCCCAAGCAGATAGGAAAGAGACAATTCAGCCAACGGCGTGGAAGTACTTGACTTGGAATCGTTAAATCGGTTTCTATCCCAAACCCAGCCGAAATCAGCCTCTCCGTAAAAGTTGCCGGCAGTCACTGAATAGGATATACCGACTTTATATCTCTGATCCTTGCTCCTGTCATAATTTTCAGCCGAACCGGAATAACAGGTACGGTAATAATCATACTTGCCGTCTAAGTACGCCGTGAAGCTTCCAATCTTACCAAAATTTCTGTTTAGGTTTAGATACCCGGAAAGATTGCTCGTATGGTCGACTGCACCATTGAATATGGGTTGAAAGTTATCCTGAAAATAAGATGAGTTCTGGTCGGTCTGGGATAGTGTATAGCTCGGTGTGAATGTAAGGCCGAATTCATTAGGAAGTTTGAATACATACGACCCATTGAATCTAAGAAATTTATCTTTTTTTGATGATTTGGAAGAATATACTGAGTTAGGGTACATTCCAGGCGTATATGTCACCTCACCATGATGGTCCAAGATTGGGCGGTCGGTAAGGCCGGCAGACAGGATAGAGCGTGCTGTTATATCAGTAGAACTGTAGGTGGCCTTGAAGCTCAACCGCCCTGTTGTGTGGCTGTCTCTCGAGCCTGACGTGTTCGAAAGGCGTTCAATGGTATTTGTCGTTCCGTCCGGCTGAGGGAATCTGAAAACTTCTGTCGTTTCTGTACCATTATGATAAATATCGTCGTATTGTCCGAAAGCAGCCAGATCATATGTCATGCTTTTATATTGGAATCTGGCATTCGCAGAAACCTCCTGATCATTCATATTCAAGCATTCATATCCACTGAGTTTTACATAGCCGCCATAGATATATTTATCCATGATGAAATTGACCACATATTTCTCACCCATAAACCGTGGATCTGAAGGGGATTCAAGATACTCCACCCTCTTTACATCCTGCATATTCATACCCGACAAAGCATCTTTATCTGCCGGCAAGAAATCAATAAACAGCGATACCGGCTTTCCTGTAAGAGTCTCTAAAGCACCATTGACTACCCGCAATTGAGGGATTCCCATCTGCTCCAATAGCTCTATGCCGTTCATCGCTGTATTCTTCTGTCGCTGCAACGGTACGAATACAGTCCGGTCCGGCTCAATGCGCACTATATCGGATAGCACATTCACATTCTGAAGCTCAATAGCCTTTGTATTGAAACGGATCGTGCCCAACGATGTGCTTGAAAGCTTAATTATTTTTGTCTCGTAGCCGGTGCTGCTGATTTTTGCCAATACAGGATTGCGGTCGCATGGAATAAGGAAACTTCCGTCTTTTGATGTGAAACCATAGGTCAACACCACTGAATCCTTTGGATTAAGCAGCATTACTGTAGCATCCGCTACCGGCTCGTGGTATTCATTCACGAGAATTCCTGAATAGCGATATTTACCTTTCTGCAAAGCCTCTATGAGAATGCGCCCTTTTTTCTCACTCACTGATATGGGATTGCGCCCGACGATAGCCTTTACCGCATCCTTCAGATTGTCGGTGGTGACAGTAGCCGAAGTAGTATAGTCATCCATCTCGTTGTAGATGAATGTTATTTTTGCCTCAGGATTGTCTTTGACAAGAATGGCCAAAGCCTGAGCAACAGGAGTATCTTTAAACGTGTAGTTATAACGTGCTGCAATGGCTGTAATACAACAAATGACAGCCATCGCAAGCAATATGGAGAAGCGTTTCATATCATAATTTAAGTTTCGTAACCTCAACTTAAAGGTTATAAGGTTATAGGGTTATAAGGTTAAAAACCAATCTCTTGAAAAAGGAAACTGGGTTAGTAATCGGTTATGGTGTCTTCTTTTAGGAAAAGATTGATGCGGTCGAAAGAATTCAAATGTTCGATAAGTTCAGAAAGGCTTGTATTTGATTCCCACCGTAGGAAAAGCCTCACCCCTTTGGTAGAAGGATATTTAAGATCAACTTTGACATTATAATATGGGGAGACCTCGGCAAGTATTTTGTCGAGTTTCTCATCCTCAAATACAATGACCGTATCTTTAAGTTGCGGCCCAACTGCGGTGCCTACTTCTTCTGCAAGTAGGGGGAGATCAGCTATTTGCTCTGTTTCAGGCTTATCCGACCGCCCTACATATCTACGGCTTAATGAGACTCCAACCACAATGATGGAGCATGAAGCGATCAATACAGCCACGACAGCAGCTATCTTCCGATTGTAGATCCAAGACCAAGAAAAGATTGGTTTTCTGCGACGGTCTTTTTTGAAAAGATTCCACTGCTTGTCGACCTCAGAGGCATCAATGGGATGGTCAGGGATGAATGTCTCTGCCCGTGATGCACACATCAATCGGTAGAGTTCTTTTATCTCAGGGTCGGAAAGGAGAGCCCTAAGTTCGGATTCTGAAAATCTTTCAGGATGCTCTATCGCTTCAAGGAGTTTATCAAGATTATCCATTCAGTTTTAAATTTAAGTTTCGCAAGCTCAACTTAAGGTTTATAGGGTTATGGGGTTATAGGGTTATATAAACCCATAAACCTCAACTTTGCGAAAGTTGATTATTTAAAATGGTTAGTGCATTGCGAAGATGTTTGTAGACGACTCGTTCTCCGGTTCCAAGTATGCGGGAGATTTCTGATGCAGACAGGCCGTCATAAAATCTCATGGAGAATACTTCAAGGCATTTTGGAGGCATTTCATTCTTTGCTTGCTCAATAAGGGCAATCGTGTCTTCATCGGGCCAATCTTCGAAGTCGTCTGCTTCATCATTCTCTATCAGGTATAATTGCCGGAAACGTTCTCTTATGCCAATTGCTTTCAATCGGTTGAGACATCTATTTCTGACACTTCTAATAAGATAAGCCGAATCAGGATGCCGGTCTGAACCTCCATCGAGAATAGAAGCGAATACGTCGTGCACAATATCGTAAGCAGCTTCTTTGTCGTGGAGTATTGCAGATGCAAGGGTATGCATCCGGCTGTAGTTGCTTTTGAAGAGCGTCTCTATGTCATCTAATGTCACCATACACTATAAAGACAACCGACCATCGCCATACTGCACCTTTACAGGCATTTTTTTTCTTTGGGTGATACTAAATTCAAGGATTTTTATTAAATTTGCACTATATGCTTATACATAATTTATCATGACTCTTATCAAGACAATATATATCTATCACGATTGTTTCATAGTAAAGGCCAAAGAGGCGGTGTTGGTGTTCGACTTCTGGAAAGATCCTTATCAGAAGGGACCGTTGCCTAACCCGCTGATGAATATAGATAGGGAAATGCCGGTGTATGTGTTCGTGAGTCATGGACACAAGGATCATTACAACCCGGAGATATTCGGATGGGCAAAGCTCTTTCCTAATATCCACTATATAGTCAGTAAGGATGTCAGGAAACGTATCAATCATATTGTCAGCCCTAATGGTTCTTATAAGGGTGATAAAGTGGACCCTTCTAAGGTAATTGTAATGTCAGACAATGATCGCTATGAGGATAGCATAATTAGCGTCAGATCATTTCCTTCTACAGATATAGGAAACTCCTACGCGGTGACTATCGGAGGGCGCAACATATTTCATGCCGGCGACCTCAACGCTTGGATATGGAAAGATGAGTCGACAGAAGAGGAAGTAAGAGAGGCACTGCAAGGATTCAATGATGTCGTAGACAAGATTGCATCGGAATATGAGGGATTCGACTTCTGTTTCTTCCCGGTGGACTCAAGAATCGGGACAGATTATTTCACGGGAGCCAAAACCTTCCTTGAGCGCTTTAAAATAGAGCATTTCTTCCCAATGCACTATGAATTGGGCGAAGACGCTGCCACAATCGCCCGTTTACACCGTGATGCCGCTGCAATCGAGCAATACGCCTCCCCCACCTGCCAAAATTACATTTTGTCAGCTCCCTATTCCATGTATGGCTGCAGATGAATTTCGCCCGAAGACTAACCCTCACCCAAAGACAAACAGCCACCCAAAGAAAGAAAAATATATGGAATATTTTTGGTGAATTCAAAATAAAATATAATTTTGCAAATGCAGATCGCCTCGCAGAATATGCAACGAGGGGAGACCGCTGCACATAAAACTAAATTGCTGTTAGCATGAAACTCAGAATAAATATCCTTATAAACGTGATGCTTCTTTGCGTGTTTCTCAATGTCGAAGCCAAAGAATTGTCCTTAAAAGAAGTAATTGAACGTGTAAAGTCCACCTCACAAGCAAATATGATGAGGAAGGTAAGCAGCCCTGCTGAATTAAAAGTGTCACATGCGCAACACATTAAAGACAGTGATAAGGTAGCTTTCTATATCCTTGATAAAGGGGACGCCCAGGGATTCATAATAGCACCTGCTGATGACGTATTTCCAGTGGTATTGGGTTATACTGTTTCCGGTGATTTTAATATTGATAGCATTCCGCCAGCATTAAGATGGTATTTGGAACGGTTTGAAAAAACTGTTGAAGAAATGAATTGTGTTTATTCAATTATTTCTACAACAGAAGTTATTGAAGATTTTGCTCCTATCGAACCGTTGCTTACCACCAAATGGGGACAAGATTATCCCTATAACCTATATTGTCCATCTTATAACGGATACCAATTTCCTACTGGATGTGTGCCAACTGCTGCAGCACAAATTATGAATTATCACAAATGGCCTGAAATTGGAGAAGGAAAAGGAAGCACAACCTTTGATAATAAAGAATTGAATCTGGACTTCGAGTCAATATCTTTTGATTGGACAAATATGGAAGATCAATACGGAGCTGACAGTTCGGATCAATCTGAAAGAGCGGTTGCTGAATTGATGTATGGATGTGGCGTTGGAGTAAAGGCCTGTTATGGATATCTTGGATATATGACGGGGGGGACCGTAATAGGAACAAAGTATTTCCTTACAGAAAATATGAAGTATGACAGCAGCATGAATTTATGCTACAGGTACAATTATTCATCTGACGAATGGAATGAGTTAATTTATAATGACCTGAACAATGGTCTACCAGTATTTTGTACTGGTGGCCAACACGCATTTGTATGTGATGGATATAGTGACAATGGATATTTTCATATAAATTGGGGTTGGCAAGGTCACTACGATGGTTACTTTTTGCTGTCGGATCTAAATCCCACTGAGTACAATGACAACTACCATGAAGATATGATGATACTGACCAATATTCATCCTCGTAGCGGTTCTAAACAACCCTTAACTGTTGATTTAATTAGCCAGGGTGAGTTTAAACTTGATAATTATGGTAATTTTGCCTTTGACAATATCTTTAATTATTCTTTGAAAGATTTCAAAGGGTATTTTGGTGTAAAAGCAGTATCAGAAAATAATGATTGCTTTTATTTAGAATATGGCAGCCTGCGAGAACTACCAGCTACTCAAATAGGGGGGTGGTCTATTGCAATTTCTCATACAGGTCGATATGATTACTACAGAATCCCTCTTGATGGTAAACTTCCAGCAGGAGGGTATAAGCTTTATCAGGTCTATCGGGAAGTAGATGGAGATTATTGTGATATAAGAGGGTTATATGGAAGTCCCAATTTTATTGAGATGAATGTGGACGAAAATGGTATATGTACTTTCCTTCCTCTGGAATTCAATTATGATATAGAAGTAACTGAAGCATCAGTTAATGACGATTATGGATTTATGCCAGGGTTGGCATACGCAGGCCATGAGTTATACAATATAGCACTAACTCTTGTCAATAACATGGATGTTCCTTATAATTCTGGAATACGTTACAGAATAACAAAAGAAGATGCGTTAATCGTAGAAGGTAATTTTAATTGGCTGTTAAAACCGCATTCGGAAAGTCGTTTTGGACTCGGTAATACTGTAGGTGATCATGTATATGAAAAAGGAGAATATAAAATCGAATTTTTTGATCATGGTGGGAAAAAGATAGACAGAAGTGATTTCTTCTTTTCTGTAGTTGAAGAACCAGTCCCAAATCTAGATATAAAAGATTTTTATTGGGAAAAAGATGAAAATCAGGATCGCCTCACTTTAAGTTTTGCTATAGAAAATCTGTCAGAATATCATTATCAAGGCGAATTCGAGTTAGTGATCGATCCTCCCGTATTTGAGAATAGGCACATGTGGATTAATGGAGTTGAAGGGGGAGGCACAGTGCTATTAGACTGGGATTTCAGTGATGCAGAATCCACTTTTACAGAGGATACTTACCAAGTATATCTTTATGATCATCATGGCAATCAAATCAATAAAAGGCCGTTATTATTACGTCTTAATGCAATTTATGTAACCGAAATTGAATTGTCTCATGCCAAATGGACCGGTAAGGAAGATGATAGTTTTGTTATCCAAGCGATAGTTTTGCCAGAAGATGCAACCGACAAGACTCTTGAATGGACATCCTCGGATGAGTCTGTAGCAACTGTAGATTCTGAAGGAATGGTAAAGCTTTTGAAGGAAGGCAGTTGTGTTATTACTGCAAAGGCAACCGATGGTTCGGGCACACAAGCTACATGCATCATTGATATTATATGCTCAGTAGATGAGCTGTTTGTGGACCAGACAGTGAAAATCTCTGTCTTTGATACTCGCGGGTTGCTGATAAAGGAAGGCTATGGTAAAAAGATACTTGATAATCTTAGTCAGGGGATTTACATCCTCCGTCAAGGAAAGACCATAAAGAGAATAATAATTTAGGAATAAATAAACGAACCAAATACTTTAATATTGACGAGGGTGTGTCAAAACTTAGACACACCCTCTTTCGTTAAAAAAACTATACTTTTTTATGGAAACTGACTAACCTCACGGAACGTTTACCTATAGCTCCAGCTTGAGGAAGTTGCGGAGGTGGAGGTGGTGGATGCCGGGGTAGGCGCTGAAGGCACCACTGATGGGGTCCATGGATACTACGTATTTGGGATAATTGTCCTTTATCGCGGCGAGATTGCCAAACTCCCGCTTGATGGTCTCGTCAGAGGCTAAAAGATATGTCACTTGCACGTATATGCGCTGATTGGCTTTTGTTGCCACGAAATCAATCTCCCCTGCACGCAGAATACCTACAGTTACCTTAAAACCTTGACGACGGAGATGATTCCAGACTACATTTTCCATTATTTTCTCAATACTGCCACGAATGTCGCCGTCGCACAAGTAATTGCGTATGCCATGGTCTGAGAAGTAATGTTTGTTGTTCGATTCGAGCAATAGCTTACCGTGGATATCAAACCTCGAAATAGGAATAGCAAGGAATGCTTTCTGAAGATATCTTAGATAATTCGACACGGTCTCATCACTGATTTTCTCACCCTTGGAGGTCATATACCTGACAATATTGGTAATCGATATCGGTTTTCCGATGTTGTCCGCGACAAAATGCGTTATATTTTCAAGCTGCGAGACATTGCGGACATTCTCCCGGCGGACAATATCCTTTA
>CAYSMP010000038.1:0-25707 GCA_964432215.1 uncultured Sangeribacter sp. | reverse complement strand
AAAACGTTAATTGCAAACTTTTCAATGAAAAAAAATTAAAAAATATATAAAAATTTACGTTTTTAGAGCGGGCAAGTATTAAATGCGGACTAAAATTGTTAAATTTGCACTGTAAACAGAAATAACCGCATAACAAATACGACTATGTACAACGGATCTTCTTCCGGCGGCTGGTGGCGATCCATCCCCCCGGTGACCAAAAACTTAATAATAATCAACCTTATCGTCTGGCTGGCGGAAATCCTCGTTCCAAACTTTTCCCATACGCTGGTAGACCGTCTCGGACTCCATATGTTTGGCAGCTCGCTCTTCAATCCTGCACAGATATTCACTTATATGTTTATGCATGATCCCCACAGCCCTGCTCATATACTCTTCAATATGTTTTCCCTGTGGATGTTCGGCAGGATTCTGGAACAGGTGTGGGGTGGCAAACGATTCCTTATGTTCTACCTCGTATGCGGTGTCGGAGCGGCCCTTGTGCAGGAAGGGGTCTGGGAACTCACTTGGAAATCTGATTACATTGATGGCATAGCCCGTATTAATGGTCTGACATCAGAACATATGGCAGCCATAGTAGATGCAGGGGTGAAGAGCGGTGATGCCAAGTGGATCGATGCAATCGCCAACTTCAAGTCGATGATGGTGACCATCGGTGCATCAGGTGCCATCTACGGCATATTGCTCGGATTCGCCTTCACTTTCCCCGACATGCCTCTCTACTTTTTCTTTATCCCGGTGCCCATCAAGGCTAAGTATATGGTGATTGGCTACGGCGTCATCGAGTTCTTCCTTGGCGTGAGTGGAAGCATGAGCACAGTGGCTCACTTCGCCCATCTCGGAGGTATGCTCTTTGGTATCTTCATACTCCTCTACTGGAAGAAAAAAGGAATCCTCCACCGTTACTAACTCTTAACGCACAACGCATGACAATATTAGATAAGTGGAAATCATATTGCGACGGTAGTGGAGTATTGGCATGGCTCACATTAGGAGAAGTCTCAGTATGGATACTCGTAATGATTCTGTCGCTCATCGGACAACTGATGCATTTCTACGTCCCTGTAGCTGAGTGGCTGACACTGCCATCACTTTTTCCTCTCTTCATCACCCGTCCTTGGACCCTTCTCTCATACATGGCCGTACATTTTGATGTCTTGCATATGCTTTTTAATGTGCTATGGCTGTATTGGTTTGGCAGACTCATGCTCATGACTCATTCCGACGGTCATCTTTTACTTGCTTTCATCGGAGGAGGCATCGGAGGAGGCATATTCTTTCTCTTATCCGCTGCCATAGGTTATGGATCAGGATGGCTATGCGGATGCAGTGCAGCTGTGATTGCAGTGATGTGCGTGGCAGCAATTCGGCTTCCCAATCATCGTATCAACCTTTTTCTTATAGGAGAGGTTAAGTTGAAGTGGGTGGCTATAGCATGCTGCCTCCTGACTTTCATTGGAGGCGGAGGAAATCAAGCTGCCCACATAGGCGGACTACTGTGGGGCGTCTCGCTCGGACTAATGCTCCGGAATGGAGTAGACCCGGCTAAATGGTTTTCCATCAATCGTAATCATAAGGAGAATCCAACAATGAAGCGCAATGCCGACCGCATGGTGCGCGTGCTCAAAGACCGACAGGAGGATATGCACCGGCTTGATGAACTTCTTGACAAGATACGACTTTCCGGCTACGGAAGCCTCTCCAATCGCGAGCGAAAGGAGCTCAACGAGCTTTCTGCCCGCATCAAGAAATAATAATTGATACTCATTCTCAAAACTTAATACTTATCTACAGTGATTATTATATCCCCACTTATTCGTCTTGCACTCAAGATAGCTTCAATAATACTCTTCGTGATCACCATTGCAGCCGCATATGGCGGCAAGGTCAATCCAGAATACATGACCGTGCCTTCGGTGCTAGTGCTTGCTCTCCCTTATCTCGCCATTGCCACCTTACTCGTAGGCATAGGATGGCTCCTATCCGGAAGACTGATAATGGCAGCACTGGCTGCTCTTACTCTCTTCGGTAGCTGGTCAACTCTGAAAGATGTGACCCCTCTTTCCTTTTCACAACCTGCTCAGGATGAGAAGCGCACTTTCAGAATACTGACCTTCAACTCCCTCCATTTAGCCGACACTACAAAGAGGACAGCTCCAGGCAATCGCGCTATAAAGTTTCTCACCGAGTGTGGGGCGGATATCATATGCTTGCAGGAACTTGTCAATTTCGAGGATCCGAACGAAATCCACCACTGGAGTCGTGGCCTCATGGATTCCCTTTATGCTGTATATCCATATAGAGTAGGGGGCACCAACGGAAATTCCACAGACCTTAAAGTGCTTTCGAAGTACCCTGTTGTGGAATTACCGATAAAATGCAACGATGATGACGATGACAACTACTGGCGTAGCCGGCGCCGCTGGGCACTCTTTGAAGTAGAAATAAAAGGGCTCAAGCTTCCGATTGTGAATTTCCACATGACATCCTACAATCTTTCCGATACGGAGCGAGAGGTAGTGACTGAAATCAAGGGGGTCAATTCCGCAAAGAAAAGTTATGAGGAGTTTCGCTACGAGATATTCCCGAAACTCGGTGAGGCCTTCCGCACGCGTGCACATAACGTAGAAGAAATGATACAGACTACTTCCGACTACAAGACCCTCATCGCCTGCGGCGACTTCAACGACGTGCCAGGCAGCTGGAGCTATGGACTCATGCGCAAGGCAGGATTTCAGGACGCTTATCCGGAGACGAGCCTTGGCCCAACAAACACATTCAATCAATTCCTCTTCCTCTTCCATATCGACCAAATTTTCTATCGCGGCGCCCACCTTAAGGCACTAAAGACCAAACGGCACCGTATCAACACCTCCGACCACTACCCCATCGAAGCAACCTTTGAAATACTCCCCTGATTGATAATTTTCCTTGATAAACGATAACCCCCTATTGAATCGGTAGCAATACTCTCAAGTATGTGCTACCGATTTTAGTGTATCTATGTTTAGTGTATCTATGCTTAGCATTCCTATATTTTATGAATAGCTATTTCCAATTTATTCAATAACGCAGAAGAATCCATTGATGACGGCGCAGGGGTTACCGAGGTAGTCCTGCGAGTAGTAGTGGAAGGTCACGTCGATTATATTTAGTCTTCGGTCAAGGCCATGGTTAAACTGATTGGAATTTGTCATGGCTGCAAGTTAATGATTTTTTTGTTAAAACGCAAATTTTGGATCAAGATAATCAAAAAATATATTACAAGAAATATATTAAAGGACATATTAATTTATGAATTTTCTGAATTTTAAAAATTTTAGGCAATAAGTTGACTTATAATTTTATTTAATTTATTTTCAACAACTTATATCAATATTTTTTGATTTATACTTAATGTATTGGCTCGATTTTAACTTAATAAATGTTAAAATTTACTTTTTTGCACATTTTCATTAAGCCATTTTGCAGGTTGACGCGTTTTAATGGTACAATTTCACTGATGCGGTAACTCCTTCATTGAAGCTGTAAACCCAATAAACAAATCTATCTTAATTTATCAACTTAAAAAAACGCACAACTATGAAAAAAACATTACTCGCCGTAGCAGTCCTCGCAGCAGGAGCGGCAACAACAATGGCTCAGGAATCCCTTCAGAAACCCGGTTTCTTCAGCAACATGTCAATCGGTGTCCAGGGTGGTGCCACTACGCCCCTCTACCACGGATCTAAGTTCTTCAAGGACATGCGCGGAGCAGCAGGCCTTGACATCCGCAAGCAGATCACTCCAGCTTTCGCCCTCGGCGTTGAAGGAGATGCAGCAGTAAACACTTCCAACTGGAAAGGACAGAATCACTCCACTACAGCATTTGACGCTTCTTATGTAGGGACTTACGGAGCTGTCAACCTCTTCAAGCTCTTCCAGCCATATGGAACGAGAAACGTATTTGACATCGAGGCTCAGGCCGGTGCAGGATGGGGTCACAATTACCAGAATGGCAAGGGCAATGATCATAACTTCTTCGCCACTAAGGCAGGACTTAACTTCAACTTCAATGTTAGCGATGCTGTGACGTTGTCTATCCGCCCGAGCGTACTCTGGGATATGAGCGACGCCGACGTAAGCCAGACATCAGCTGCCTACAACGCACAAAAGGCTACTTTCAACATCGCAGCAGGTGTTTCAGTAAAACTTGGCGACGGCTTCAAGTATAGCGTTCCCAACTACAACCTCGACGAGATTGCAGCCCTGAATGAAAAGGTGACCAACCTTCGTGCTGATCTGGCAGCAGCAGGCGACGCCCTCAATGCAAGCAACAACGAGAACATGGCACTCGCTTCCGAACTCCAGAAGCTCAAAAATCAGAGACCGGTCGTAGTTAAAGAAACCCAGGACTTCCTCAGCACTGTAAGATATGTCAACTTCGCTATCGGTCGCTATAATGTTCCTGCCGACCAGCTTCCCAACGTAGCAGCTGTAGCTTCTTATCTGAAGAATCACCCCGAAGCAACTGTCAATATCAAGGGCTACGCTTCTCAGGACGGTCCTATCGAAGTCAACGAGCGTCTCGCCAACCAGCGTGCTGAGTCTGTCAAGAATATGCTCGTAAGCAAATATGGTATCCCTGCAAGCCGCATCAAAGCTGAAGGTCTTGGCGTAGGCCACATGTTTGAGGAAGAAAGCTGGAACCGTGTTGCAGTCTGCATCCTTGACAATGATACCCCTATCTCTACAGAAACCACCGTTACAAAATAAAATAACTTTAGGTTAGTGACTGCCAAAATAGTGGCAGAAACGGATGCCCCGCGATAGGCGGGGCATCTTTTTATCCACTTTTATCAGTAAAAATTTGGTCACTCACAAAAAAATAATTAACTTTGCATTCGGAATGCCCCATCATGGCATCCTGATGCAGGAATGGTGGAATGGTAGACACGGGGGACTTAAAATCCCCTGGCCGTTGAGGCTGTGTGGGTTCGAGTCCCATTTCCTGTACTTTGAATGCATCGTGGAATTATCCGCGATGCATTCTTTTTCTTTATCTTATCCATGCCATATTCTTTTATTCACAATTCCACTGCCCGATTTGGACAGTGCATTAATATTATTTAACAACACACTGTCTGATTTAGGCAGTCAATCCGATTATTTTTGCAATAACAAAAAAGGAGCCGCATCTGCGACTCCTGCAAAAAATATCGGATATGAACACCACTTACTACACTTCCAGCACTTCAGGAGCTCCAATCTACACATCACGCTCCATCCGCCGCATTGCCGTAGGACGTCCGGATTCCCTAATGAGCTACGGCGACCGCATATCTGTACGCGCAATTATAGACGGACAGCCAGCCATGCAGTATGAGACAAGACAAGTAGCTGATACTACTGACCTCATAGGCGACTTCCGGCGCCGCGCAAAAGGGATTCGGGGACTCGCTGTGGTATATGTCCGCAACCACGACCGAGGCTGGACACGCGAACACCACATCATGCTCTACCCCCAAAGAAAACATACACCCGCACAACCGCCGAAAGCAGTGCAGGTGCCTATGTTCTTCCCTTGGGAACTCTAAATTCAATTCACAATTCATAATGCATAATTGACTACGCAGCCCAATAAAACTATGCATTGAAAAATTATGAATTATGGATTGTACAAGTCTTTATTGTAGAAGTCAAGTATCTCATAAGTGGCCTTCAACAGCTGTGTAGCCTTACCTGTGGGATTAACTTTCTGCGCGGCTAGATAGTCGCCTATTGCCTCGCTGCGTCTTCCAAGCGCCCAATAAAGGCGCCCTCTCTCTATCAACGCATCCTCATCGCTACCGTCTGCAGCAAGACGCTCGTCAAGACTGCGCAGCCTTGCTGCTGTCTCATCCGTTATGTTTTCTTTTTCCATACATTTCTTATCAGTCGAGCGCACATCTATGCGATCTTACACCATAATGAGTGAACATCGACGCGAGCGCGTCAAATTTCTCTGGATTTTCACTGGTCAAGAATTCTACATTACCCCCTTTCCCAAAACGACATTCCATCTCCGGATGACGCAGAAGATAGTCTTTCAGCGACTCAGCTACCAACTGCCCTTGCTCCAATATCTTTATTCTTTCCGGGGCATAAAGTCGGATCTTGTCGATCAGAAGCGGATAGTGAGTGCATGCAAGCACTAAAGTGTCAATTTCAGGATCCTTGGCCATCAACTCATCGACATATTTCTTCACGAAATAGTCGGCACCATCTCCATCTGCTTCAGAATTCTCTACAAGCGGCACCCATAAGGGACAAGCTTCCTGGGCTACCGACATATCGGGAAAAAGTTTATTGATCTCTATTACATAAGACTCGCTTGCCACCGTACCGGGAGTCCCAAGTATTCCGATATGTCCGCTTGAGGATATCCTGTCGAGAATCTCTACCGTAGGGCGTATCACACCCAATACCCTCCGTGTAGGGTCAATGTCCGGAAGATCTTTCTGCTGAATGGAGCGCAAGGCCTTGGCCGAAGCAGTGTTGCATGCCAAAATTACCAACGGACACCCTCTGGCAAACAGCTCCTTCACAGCCTCAAGAGTATATCGGTAGATCACCTCAAAACTCCTTGATCCATATGGGGCACGGGCATTGTCGCCTAGATACAGATAGTCATATTCAGGCAATGTTTTCCTTAATTCCCGTAAGATTGTAAGGCCTCCATAGCCCGAATCGAACACCCCTATTGGGCCTAACGAAATGGCGGAAGCCTCAGCCTCCGCCATCTTATATACGTCTGATTCATTCATAGTGTCGATTTCAACACTTGCCAGAAGTACTGATTATTTTACACCGAGCTTAGCCTTTACAACAGGAGTGATATCTTCCACTGGAGCTGCATGATAAAGAGTCAGCTGAGGAGCATACATCTGGATAAGTGAGAAATTACCTTCACGTCCTACACTTTCAATAGCCTGAACAATTTTCTGCTGGATAGGACCCATAAGGTCGCTCTGCATCTTGTTGATGTCGTTCATAGCATTCTGCTCAAACTGCTGGATTTTCTGCTGATAGTCGCTGAGTTCACGAGTCTTACGCTCTTTGATGGCAGGAAGTTCATTTTCTGCCATTTTCTGATACTCTTCTACAAGACGATTCATCTCCTCGCCAAGTTTCTTGTATTCTGCGTCATATTTCTCGCTTACTTCCCTGACCTGTGCCTGGGCAGCTGCAGTCTCAGGCATGACCTGGAGAATTGCATCGAAATCTACGAGTCCGATCTTGAGGGTCTGAGCGGACAAAAGCATCGGGCAGATAAGCGCGATAGCTAAAAGTACTTTCTTGATCATTTCTTTTCTTTGTTGTTTTATTTGTTATTGTTTAATATTTCAATTTACTACACCCTATGACCCCATAACCTTCAGATTTCACATTGTGAAATCTGAGTTACTTTGAGTATCCGAGCTTAGCGAGCACCTCGTTGCTGACATCAATTTTCGGTGAAGCGAAGACGATACTCTGCGACGATGCTCGGTCGAAAATAACTTGATAACCTTTCTCCTCGCTCACAGCCTTGACAGCGTTGTAGACGTCTTCTTGTATCGGCTTCATCAAGCTCTGGCGCTTCTTGAAGAGTTCTCCTTCCGGACCAAAGTATTTATAACGAAGATCAGTCACCTGCTTCTCCTTTGCTACGAGCTCCTCCTCGCGGCTTTTCTTCTGGTCGTCGGTCAAGAAGATCATCTCAGCCTGATAGTTCTTATACATTGTCTCAGCCTCCTTAGAGAGCTCGGTGACCTCACGCTCCCAGCGTTGAGAGACTTGGTTGAGCTGCTCGTTGGCCATCTCATAGCTCGGGACGTTGCGCAAGATATAATCCATATCTACAAGCGCGAACTTCTGCGCGTATGCTCCGACAGCTACAGCCATCACCATAGCCAGCGATATTATAAGTTTCTTCATGTTATTTCTATTTTAAAAGTTCATACTACTTTAAAGACAAAATAGCCCCTTTAAAGTTTAAAGTCTTCAGTCTTCAGTCTCCAGTAGCTTGTCTGCAATCTTAAGACTGAAGACTCAAAATCTTAGAATTCCTGTCCAAGGACGAAGTGCAGGTTGCCACCACCGCGGCGTCCCCAAACCTTATCGAAACCGTAGCCCCAGTCAATGCCGAGGAAACCGAGCATGGAGAGATAGAGACGAATGCCGACGCCGGCAGAGCGCTTAAGGTTGAAAGGTGCAAACTGATTTATGTCGGTCCAAGCATTACCTGCTTCAGCGAAAGCAAGCGCAAAGATTGTAGTGTTAGGCTGAAGCATGAATGGGAAACGGAGCTCAAACGTAAACTTGGAGTAGGCGTATGCCTCGTAGAAGTTCGGGGTGAACTGGCCGTTTTCATAACCACGCATCGAAACTGTCTCAGTAGCATAAGTATAGCTTCCTGTCATACCGTCACCACCGAAGTAGAATGTCTCAAACGGAGACTTCACATACTTGTTGTAGGATCCCAAGAGAGCAAAGTCAGCCTTGGTCATCATCACGAGGGTCCAGTTTCCTTCCGGATCGGTGAGCGGAGTGAAAGTCTTAGCCTGGAATTTAAGCTTCCAATATTCAATCCACTTATAAAGTTCAGCCTGGGCCTTTACGTCATATTTTCCGGCCTCTTCGGCAAGTTTCTGCCAATTGTGTCCCTTGCGGATTTTTGTCCATGGGGGAGTCATCTGAAGATTCAGCATGAAACTTGATCCGCTGCGCGGATAAATTGGCTGGTCGGTCGTGTTTCGACTCAGCATAAGACCGAGCACTATAGAGTTGGCCGAACCGGTGTTCATAAATCGCAGATAGTCCCAATTCTTCAGATAATACCAGCGATAAGCGAGCGACACCTGGAATTGGAACATATCGTCGGGCCAGGAAAGACGCGTACCATAGGCAGCCGAAACGCCGGCAAGCTGAAGCACTTTATTGGGGTCATATGCATTCTGATAGTAATATTGGGTATTGTTCCATCCGGAAGATCCCATTGAGTAAGGATAGCCATACATCGCATTCATCCAGTTCTGGTTGTAGAATCGGCTGTTGACACCTGTCGAACGGCTATAGTCTACAGAGAACGAGAACGAATTGGGGCGCTTTCCACCAAGCCAAGGATCAAAGAAGCTGATATTGTAGCTCTGATAATACTTGGCATTGGTCTGAGCTGAAATTGAGAATGTCTGTCCGTCACCACGCGGGATGATACCGCGGTAGCTCGACGGATTAAAGAGATTCTTAATCGAGAAGTTGGAGAAAGAAAGTGCTACCTGGCCAGTGACACCCGTCTGGCCCCAACCGAGAGACAGCTGCACTTTATCATTGGCCTTCTGCTCAAGGTCGAAGACAATATCTACAGTGCCGTCCGCATCGTTTGTAATTGGGTTGACACCCATAGTCTCGGGGTCGAAATGTCCGGAAGCCGCAATCTCACGTGCGGAGTTCATTAGCGCACGCTTCGAGAATAGATCGCCCGGCTTTACGCGGAGCTCACGACGGATCACCTTCTCATATAACTGGTCGTTGCCATTGATGACTACCTTGTTGATCTTAGCCGGCTGACCCTCATAGACACGCATCAGAAGCGAGATGCTGTCTCCCTCCACATGCTGCTCAATAGGCACAAGATGGAAAAAGAGATAGCCATTGTCGAGATATAGGTTGCCTACAGCGTCATCATCCTCCATAGTTCGCTTGTTGAGGCGCTTCTGATTGTAGACATCGCCGGGATACATACCCAACACTTGGTTGAGGAAGTCGGTAGAATAAATGGTGTTGCCCACCCAGTTGATATCCTTAATGTAGTAGCGGTCGCCTTCGTCTACCGTCAGGTAGATGTCGATCTCCTTATCGTCATATTTCACAATAGAATCGCTAAGAATCTCTGCGTCGCGGTAGCCAAGTTCATTATATTTCTCAATGATGCGGATCTTATCATCGGCATAATCAGAGTCTACAAATTTCTTCTGCTTGAAGAGGTTGAGGATGTCATGATTCTCATTGGTCTTCTTCATCGCATTCTTAAATTTGCGATCAGAAAGCACATTGTTGCCATTGACATATATTTTGTGTACTTTCACCTTGTTCTGGCGGTCGACGTTTACTGTCAGGAAGTCGTAGTTTTCCTGCGACAGGTCCGGCTGCTGCGAGGAGGTGACAACTACATTCTTGAAGCCTTTGTCGTTGTAGTATTGCTTCACGACCTGCACTATTCTGGCAACAATGTTAGGAGTCAATTGCTGACCTTTTTCTACACCGAGACGTTCGAGAAGATCTTTCTTCTCGCCACCCTTCACTCCGGTGAAGCGGAGTTCGGCCATACGCGGCTGCTGCTTGAGAGAGATCTCCAGCCATGCCTTGTCGCCAACCGTCTTTTCAAGGTTGATCTCTACTTTTGAGTAGAGGCCTTGGCGGTAGAAACGCTTCACGGCCGTAGAGATAGCCTCACCGGGTATCTCCACGCGCTCCCCTACTGAGAGACCTGAATATCCTATGATGACATAATCTTCCACGTCGGGCACACCTGTCACCTTTATGCCGGCGATCTCATACGTCTTTGGGATCGGACTGTAGATGATGTCGGGATTGTATATGGTGTCGTTGGTAGGCGTCTGTGCAAGCATGGGCATCGTCGCGGCAAGAGAGGCGACTGCAAGCATGATCCGTCTTAGCGTTCTTGTCAAAGTCATATCTTTGTTGTTGAGTTGTTGAGTTGTGGGGTTGTCACTGTGCTACCTGTTCGGAAGTTTTTCCAAACCGGCGCTCCCTCTGCTGATAGTCTACGAGGGCCTCGGCATATTCCTTCTTACCGAAGTCGGGCCAAAGCGTGGGAGTAAAGTAAAGTTCGCTGTAGGCTATCTGCCAGAGCAGATAATTGCTTATACGTTCCTCTCCACCAGTGCGTATGAGAAGGTCCGGGTCCGGCATGCCGGCGGTCGCCAGATGGTTGGCAAAAAGTGTCTCGTCTATATCGTCCGGGTTCAGCTTCCCTTCGGCTGCCTCGCGCGCAAGCCTACGAGCCGCATCAGTTATCTCCCATCTTGAAGAGTAACTGATACATATGTTGAGCTGAAGTCCGGTGCAGTGCGCTGTCTTGTCGCGAGAGTCATACAGCTCGGCACGCGGACCCTCAGGCACGCGCTCTATATCGCCGAGAAGATTGATTTTCACATTGTTTTGAAGGAGTTCAGGGAGCTCTCTTGCTATAGCCCATCCTATTATCGTCATAAGCGTATCCACTTCTTCTTTCGGGCGATTCCAGTTCTCTGTGCTGAATGCATAGAGTGTCAGATACTCCATCCCGAGATCGGAGGAAAGGGCGGTGACGTTGTGCACGCTCGTGATGCCTTCATAGTGGCCGTCGCTCCGCACCTTGTCGCGGTTCTTGGCCCAACGTCCGTTTCCATCCATAATCATGGCTACATGGCGCGGTATTTGCGTCATGTCAAGTCTGCCCAGTATGTCTTCGAGTGTTTCCATTCCAGGATTCGTTGTTAGTCTTTATAATTGCATGTGGCGCATCGCTTTGAGAATTCATAACTCAGCGTCACTGATAGGGTTGAATACCAGTCGGTGTTTTTTGCAAAACCCGACTTTATGGCGTGTGGGTCGGAGAGAGCCTGACCGTCAAGACGGTCGGAAAATGTCTTTTTCATGAGAAACTCAAGTCCGAGATTGAGTCTTTCATTAATCTTATATTTGGCGCCGATACCAAAAGGAAGCGTGAATGCCGCTCCTGTATACCCGTCTGTAGTCCAGACCGTCGCTCCGAGTCCGGCTGCGATATACGGACTGAATCTCTTCAGCTTACGGTATCTTTCGCCGATACCATAGTTGAAGAAATTGAATTCAAACATCTCGCTCAGCTCGAAAAAAGTGGTAGAGAATTTGAACTGGGCTGCATCCGGAAGCACATCGGTCATGTCTTCGGTATTGCCTGAAAGCGTCCCGACGTATAATCCTGTCTTAAACGCTATCCTCGGACTCCGCATATAGCGAAACAGAAGCATTCCATCCACTCCGGGATGACTCCAGAGACTGGACGTATTGGCATCGCCGAGATATCCCGTCATGCCGGTACCGCCGCCGGCGTCAAACCGGTAGTCTTCCTGTCCGAATGCAGTATGTGAAGCACCCAGGCAAAGAGCGGAAAGCAATATAAGGGATATAGGCTTCTTCATATCGGCTTAGAACTGTGGCATAAATGTCAAGCGGTTGAGGACTCCACGCCATATCTCGTCGTTGAGGGAGCCCCCCTCTTCAATGCCTCCGAAGATATATATATAAGGACAATCCCAATATACCTCATAGTCTTCTACTTCATACTTCACACGGGCCATTCCGGGAAGCATACGTCCTCTTGTCGAAGCCCAGTTGCTTTCGAGTGAACCTTTTTTGGGCCATTCGGACACTATACCGTCAAGATTCCGGAGACTGGGGAAGTGATCGGGAAGCTGCATCTGGGTGTCAGCTGCATACCAGTTCACTCCATTGTCGTAGGAGACATAGATTGTCCGGTTGCTCTTACCATCATCCCTTACACCTCCGATCAGCATCCATACAGAAAACTCCGTTTGCACGAGGGATGAGTTCGTCTTGCGATAGACATAATATGGCACGAGGGTAGCGCCTGCCACTTGTGGAAGCATCCCTTCAGAAAGCACTGCCCAATGGTCGCCGTCAAAGCCCCATATTTTGTCGGTAAATGAGCCATCGGCAATCTGACCACCTGCCATGAAACCGATAGGAAGTGTGGTCCAGCGATTGCTGAACTGCACAAAATCAGTGTATTCCGCTACTGGGAAATCGCTGCTCACAGGAGCTTCAGCATATCCTGCATCCGCAGGCCAGCAAGTGTGTAGCAAGGTCCCCTCCTCACTACGCATGCCAAGCATCACATTGCTATATGCACCTATGATATTAGTCCAGACACTACCGGTATTCTCCCAATTGAGGCCATCTGCCGAAGTATGAAGCACTCCGGTTGCGTCAAGCAGATACAGACAGTCGGATGTAGCGTTGAAAGTCCTTACATTAGGCTCGAAATCAAAATCCGGCACCTGCTTGTCCCATTCTCCGGCAAGCAGATCAGTAGCAATAGCCAAGGTATAGCTTCCGTCTGATTCCATTATCAGAGTGTAGGAAGTATCTTTATATCCTATGGTCTTCTGTTGTTTAGGAGCTCCAAGACGCGAAGGCATCGGTGTGACTGCAAGATGGTCCCACATCAATGAATCCGGCTCCATTTTGTGTACATTCACCTTTATGTCATAGGATCGTGTGGTTTGCTTATCTTCTGCTGTAATCTTCAGCACCACTTTACCGGAGAAGTCCACGGAGTCAGATGGATTGGATTTATAGTCAATCTCACCAGTGTATTTGCCGCCGGTCTGTGTCAGAGTAACGGCAGAGGCCGATGATGTATAGCTGATCACAGGCACCAATTTCGTGACATCAGTTCCTACAGGCAGCGAGTCGGCATTGAATATCACACCGTGGTTGAGGTCGATAGAGAAGAAGACAGAATCAAGCTTCACCTTAGAATTATTCTTCGATTTAAGACTAAAGTTGGTGATGGCCACTGAAGAAGCCGGCATATAGACCTCCTCTTCCGTTTCGGTCTTCTTGTTGCACGACGAAAGGGTGCCTATCAGCATCGCAATGCATGCCGACAGCACCAAACCACTTAATAATGAGTTCTTTAGATTCACAAGCGTATGTTTTTATCGCAAATGCGCGTAGTTTCAACTTGCAAAATTAACATTATTTGCCAAATAATTCGACATCAACGCCCAACTTTTTTCGTCTCACAAGCCCAAATATCCTATTTTTAACAACTTTTAGTAAACCCAACCATCTCACACAACGCATAATGCACAACTATTGCACATTTCACATATTTTCCCTAAATTTGCAAAAAAGCCTTATACTTATGAATATTGAAGAAAAATTCATGCGCAGAGCACTCCAACTCGCCTGTCTCGGCGAGGGGCTCGTCTCCCCAAATCCGATGGTGGGAGCAGTCATTGTAGCCGCTGACGGCCGCATCATCGGAGAAGGATACCATCATCGTTTCGGAGGCCCACACGCCGAGGTTTGCGCAGTAAGCTCCGTCAAGGAGACCGATCGCCATCTGCTTACGGACTCAACAATCTACGTCACACTCGAACCTTGCTCACACTATGGCAAGACCCCTCCATGTTCAAAGCTTATCATAGACACCGGTATTCCGCGCGTAGTGGTCGGAAGTGCCGATCCATTTCCAGCGGTCAGCGGGCGTGGCATCCGAATGTTGAGAGAAGCCGGTGTGGAAGTGGAGGAAGGCGTTCTCCGCGACGAATGCGACGCACTTAATGTCCGCTTCATTACAGCCCATCGTCTCGGCCGCCCATGGATTCAACTCAAGTGGGCGCAGAGCGCCGATGGCTTCATGGCCGGAATCGGTGAAGATGGCCGCCCATATCCGGTGAAATTCTCTACGCCTGTATCATCTGTATGGATGCACCGCCGACGTTCGATGGTAGACGCCATAATGGTTGGGAAAAATACTCTTGAGATCGACCATCCACGCCTCGACTGCCGCCACTGGCCCGGACGTGCACCCCGCCGTATAGAACCGTCCCACGACCTTGAGGAGCAGATGCGCGAACTATATAAGGAAGGAATTACGTCGCTGATGGTAGAGGGAGGTCCTACCCTGCTCCAAAACTTCATCGACCTCGGTCTCTACGATGATCTACGCATCGAGGTAGCAGAAAAAAAATTGGGAACCGGTCTCCCGGCTCCCAAGGTTTAATTAATAATTTATAATGCATAATCAAGGGTCAGCATAGGCAATTATGCATTATGCATCGTTATTTAGTTTCCTTCCGGACGGAGGCCACGCACTACTGCGCCAGCCTGCCACATCTCGCTTTCGCGGAGCTCCTTGAGTTCTTTCTCAAGGCCTTCGCGATAGTCAGGCTTGGAGTTGCTGTCGATTGAGTTCTGTGCCTCTATGCCGTCGGCCACACTCTTGTAGAGTTTTTCCACCACCGGCTTGATGGCATCGTGGAAAGGAGTCATCCAATCAAGTGCACCACGCTGTGCGGTTGTGGAGCAATTGGCATACATCCAGTCCATACCGTTCTTGGCCACGAGAGGCATGAGCGACTGAGTCAGCTCCTCCACTGTCTCGTTGAAGGCCTCGGAGGGAGTGTGACCGTTTTCACGGAGCACTTCATACTGTGCGAGGAAAAGACCCTGGATAGCACCCATAAGGCTACCGCGTTCACCGGTCAGGTCGCTATAAGCCTCACGCTTGAAAGATGTCTCGAAGATGTAACCTGAACCAATTCCGATGGCGAGTGCAAGAGTGCGCTCGAGGGCACGTCCGGTATAATCCTGCTCGATAGCATAGCTGGAATTCAAGCCGCGGCCTTCGAGAAACATTGTACGCAGAGAAGTGCCGCTACCCTTAGGAGCCACAAGAATAACGTCAACATCTGCAGGGGGAACCACGCCTGTTCGTTCAGGCCATGCGATGGCAAAACCATGGGAGAAATAGAGTGCCTTTCCGGCAGTGAGGTGCTTCTTGATGGTTGGCCACACAGAAAGCACAGCCGCATCGGAGAGCAGACACATGATGATTGTGCCCTTCTCGCATGCCTCCTCTATGGAGAAGAGAGTCTCGCCTGGTACCCAACCATCGGCCACTGCCTTATCATATGTCTTGCCTTCACGCTGACCAACGATTACGTTGAATCCGTTGTCGCGAAGGTTGAGGCTCTGACCAGGACCCTGCACGCCGTATCCTATCACTGCAATGGTCTCGTCTTTCAGTATCTCACGAGCTTTCTCAAGAGGGAATTCCTCTCTGGTGACTACGGTCTCCTCGACCTCACCAAATTTCATTTTTGCCATATCTATAATAATTTAAAATTTTGAATTTATAATTTTGAATCCATCCTTACCCATTAACCGCCGACTTTCACCACCCTCTCCCCGCTCTTTTCTCAAGAAACTCATCTACAAGCTCTCGAGATGATCGTGTGACAGCAATCCGGCCTGATCTGACAAATTGGCGGATACCAAGTGGCTTGAGATGTTCATAGAGTTCCTTTATCTCATGAGTGTGACCTGTCTTCTCAAATACGGTGTACTCAGGATGTATCTCAAGCACTCTCGCCCCATGCTTTCTCACTATCTCCTCAATGTCGGTGTTGACTACATTTACTGTCGGCACTTTATAAAGGGCTACTTCTTGGAAAAGTATCTCATCGTCTGTAAGGAGGAACGCCTTGATGACGTCTATACGTTTCTCTATCTGCTTTACTACATGCTCCATCATAGGACGTGTAGATCGGCACGTGATAGTGAATTTATGCACTCCTTCTATTGAGCAAGCACTCACTGTCATACTTTCAATATTCAGACAGCGACGGCTGAATATCATAGATATCTGATGAAGGAGAGTAACTCTGTTTTCGGTGTAGACCGCAAGTGTAAACAATTGTTCTTCCATGGCTTCAGACTGGTTTATAGTATTCAGATTCATTAAGCAATATCTCATCCACTCCGTTGCCACCAGGAGTCATAGGGAAAATCATATCAGTCTCATCGATGTTGACATTTAGAAGATATGCGCCATTAAAGGCTACCATCTTGGCTATGGCATCATCAAGTTGTGAGACATCCGACACGTCAGCTGCTGCTATCCCATAGGCACCGGCAAGCATCTTAAAGTCTGGATTGACCATTGGCGTGCTGCTGTAGCGCCCCTTAAAGAAAAGATGCTGCCACTGACGTACGTTGCCAAGAAAGTTGTTGTTGAGCAATACTATTTTGACATCAACACCATATTCCATAATCATTCCGAGTTCCTCCACTGTCATCTGAAGCCCCCCGTCGCCACAGAATAGCACCACATTTTTGTCAGGCACTCCTATCTTGGCTCCGATTGCCGCAGGAAGTCCATATCCCATAGTGCCAAGGCCTCCTGAAGATATCAGACTGCGAGATGACTTGAATCGTGAGTATTTGACGGCAAACATCTGATTTTGCCCTACATCTGTCACTACCACTGCCTCATTGCCAAAAGCTTCGCATACCTTTCTTACCACTCCACCCATCAGCATGCGTCCGTCGGGAGCAGCACAATTGAGCTCACGCGCCATCACCCGTTCCTCTTCTACACGACGATGCTGGTCGAACGATGCACGCCAATCTTTACGCGATTTACTCTCCACAAGAGGCAAAAGAGCTTCAAGTGCCTTTCGGGCATCGGAATGAACATGAAGATCGCACTTAATCATCTTGTCAAATTCACTCTCGTCGATATCTATATGTATTATTTTTGCATTTGGTGCATATTTCTTGATATCCCCCGTCACACGATCGTCGAAACGCATGCCTACGGCCATGATGAGGTCAGCACGATTAGTGTTGATGTTTGGGCCAAGATTACCATGCATTCCGAGCATGCCTACATACTGCGGATGATCAGAAGGAATGGAAGAAAGACCCAGCATTGTGGTGCCAACCGGCAGTTCACTCTTTTCTACAAGTTCAGAAAGGACTTTCTCCGCACCTGCTATCATGACACCATGCCCGGCAAGCACAAGCGGACGCTCTGACTCGTTGATGAGACGAGCAGCTTCTTCAATGGCTCCTTCAGCGGGCTCAGGATCTGAATCGTAACTACGTATAAACGGGACTGATTGTTTTTCATATACTGCCATTCCAACCTGTGCGTCGCGAGCAAGATCAATCACGACGGGGCCGGGACGTCCGGAGTTTGCTATATAGAATGCGCGGCTCAAAGCCGGGGCGATATCTTCCGGCTTTCGCACTTGAAAAGCCCATTTAGTGACCGGTAGCACACTTGATATCACGTCGCTTTCCTGAAAGGCATCTCTACCAAGCATGGCAGTTCCCACTTGGCCGGATATTGCCACAATCGGGGTGCTGTCCATAAGCGCATCTGCCAGACCTGTAAGAAGGTTCATAGCGCCAGGTCCGGATGTAGTGATTACTACACCGGTGCGCCCTGTAGCACGTGCATAGCCCTCGGCTGCGTGGATTGCGCCCTGCTCATGGCGCGCCAGATAATGCCGCAATCCCTGCTCGTTTTCATATATCTTATCATATACCGGCATTATCTGACCTCCAGGATAGCCAAACATACATTCGACCCCATTATCGGCCAACGCACGGATCAATATCTCCGAACCGGTTATCTTCTCTTCCATATATTTTATGGTTTAAGGGTTTAATCGTTTAATGGTTTATTTTTTCTGTCCACACTGTATATGCCGATGTAGCATATAAACCTTTAAACTCTTAAACTAAGTTTACAACTCACAACGCACACCCCCCTTATCGGCTGAAGTGACGTTTGCTGCATATGCCTTGAGTGCACGACTCACTTTACGGTCACGTCCGCGTGGAGTAAACGCCTCTTTGCCATAAGCCTCCTCTTCCTTACGGCGCACTGCCAATTCTTCATCAGTAAGCTTGACATTGATGGTTCTGGCAGGAATATCAATATCGATGATGTCACCGTCGCGGACAAGCCCGATATTGCCTCCGGCAGCTGCTTCAGGCGATACGTGACCTATGGAAAGTCCGGAAGTGCCCCCCGAGAATCGCCCGTCAGTGATGAGAGCACATTCCTTACCGAGGTGCATGCTCTTGATATAACTTGTAGGATAAAGCATTTCTTGCATTCCCGGTCCACCTTTGGGACCCTCAAAAGTAATTACGACCACGTCGCCACTCTTGATTTTGCCACCAAGTATGCCATCTACGGCCTCGTCTTGACTATGGAATACTTTAGCAGGTCCGGAGAATCGGAATATGCTTTCGTCGACTCCGGCAGTCTTGACTACGCATCCGTCTTTAGCGATGTTGCCTTTCAAGACCGCAAGACCTCCATCTTTCACGTAGGCATGTTCACAATCACGTATACAGCCATTTTCACGGTCATTATCAAGATCACGATACATAAGTGTTTGGCTTCCTGCTTCTGTGGTATGCACCAGCCCGGGAGCGGAACGCCAGAGAATATCTGCTTCTTCGCTGTATGATTCTCCTCCGATGGCGTAATTGGATATTGCTTCGGCAAGAGTCTTGCCATCTACCCTTTTTACAGAGGTGTCTATAAGTCCTTTGTCTGCCAGCTGCTTCATGATTGAAAGTATTCCACCTGCACGGTTGACATCTTCCATATGATAATGAGAATTTGGCGCCACTTTGCAAAGCACAGGTACTTTTCTTGAAAGGGCATCAATATCGTCAAGAGTGAAGTCAACGCCACCCTCATTAGCGACGGCAAGGAGATGAAGCACTGTGTTGGTACTTCCTCCCATTGCAATATCGAGCGACATTGCGTTAAGAAATGCTTCGCGGGTGGCTATGCTGCGTGGCAATACGGAGTCGTCGCCGTCACGATAGTATTTAAATGCATTTTCCACTATCTTGCGGGCTGCCTCCTTAAAGAGTTTCATACGGGTTACGTGTGTCGCAAGTACTGTTCCGTTGCCAGGGAGAGCGAGACCTATGGCTTCGTTGAGTGAGTTCATAGAATTAGCAGTGAACATTCCGGAGCAAGATCCACATGTAGGGCATCCTTCACGTTCCAGAGCCTCAACATCGCTGTCAGATACTGAGGCATCAGCAGAGTCTATCATTATGTCGATCAAGTCAAGTTTCCGGTCACCGACACGCCCGGCCTCCATAGGTCCGCCGGAGACGAACATAGTCGGTATATTAAGTCGCATAGCCGCCATAAGCATACCGGGAGTGATCTTGTCGCAGTTGCTGATACAAATCATGGCATCTGCCTTGTGGGCATTGACCATATATTCCACAGAATCTGCAATTAAGTCGCGCGATGGCAGCGAATAGAGCATGCCGTCATGCCCCATGGCAATACCGTCGTCGATAGCTATGGTATTGAATTCTGCAGCATAGCAACCGAGAGCTTCTATTTCTTTCTTTATGATCTGTCCTATTTCGTGCAGGTGGGTATGTCCCGGCACGAACTGGGTGAATGAATTCACTATCGCTATAATTGGCTTGCCAAACTGCTCCTCCTTCATGCCATTGGCTCTCCAGAGTGCTCTTGCTCCTGCCATACGACGCCCTTCGGTGGTGGCCTGACTTCTCAACTGATTTACCATAAGATTCTTCCTGAATTTAAAAATGCAAAATTACATTTTTTAATCCAAACAGCCAAATCTTTTAGCATTTTTATTTTATTCAATTCAATTTTTATTCAAAAATTCCCATACCCTAATATTTGAATATTTCTACGTATACGACACATATGACGTGCAGAACAATATTACATTGTCTGAGTCAACAGAAATACCCTTATTACTAATTATGAATTTATCTTAGCCAGGAGCTGGGGTTCTGCTTCTCGCGCCCTTTCCATACTTCAAAGTGTACAGAGCCTCGGCGAGGATCGTCTGGGTCGCTTCCTGCCGATCCTAAAGAGTGCCCGCCACCTACTTGAGTGCCTACCGACACATTGGCCGATGCAAGATTTCCATAGACTGTATAATAATCTCCATGGTTCACTATGACAACTGTCCCATAGCCTGCTACCTTATATACGCCTGACACCTTACCGCCGCATACAGCTTTGACAGCAGTGCCTTTCGCCACCTCTGCATCTATACCCGGATTATCATACTCCACCTCGGGAAGCTCCGGCATAGAATGCCGACCAAAGGCATTGGTGATATGCCATGCGCCATCCACCGGACGAGGCAGACGTCCGCGCAGACTCGCAAAATTGACACTTTCCGACACATCATTAGATGGCTTCTCCACTCTCCTGGCAGCCACTAATTGTTCCTGCTCTGAAGACTTGACTGCATCCCCGCCACTGTTTTCCATACGCTCACGACGGTCACTTTTCTTACGAGCCGACTTCTCACTATTCTTTTTCGTCTCCTTGACAGGTGCTTTCTTGGAGTCTTTCTTCGGCTTGTCGGCTGAAGTTTTCGTTTCCTTATTTTCAGCAATCAATTTATCTGCAGCGGCTTTCTCAGCAGCTGCCTTATCTGCGGCAGCCTTCTCAGCGGCAAGCCGCTCGGCAGCCGCACGCCTTTCGGCTTCTGCTTTTTCCCTTGCTATACGCTCAGCCTCGGCCCTTGCCTTACGTTCGGCTTCGGCTTTCTCCCTCGCTCTACGCTCAGCCTCTGCCTTGGCCTGCTCCTGAGCAATGAGAGAAGAGATGGTCTCTTTCAGCCTATTGGCCTCGTTTTGCTTGGCCACGAGATGAGCCTGCAGCACATCTCCGTTCTGACGAAGAGTTGCTACGAGAGCCTCCTGCTTCTTATGATTATCCTCAAGTTGAGCCTGGGACTTGGTCAGTTCTCCAAGAGCAATAGTCTGTGCATCTTTTGCTTTGGCAAGCTTCTCACGCTCCTTGCCGAGTTGATCTATCTTTATGTCGATATCTGCACTCTTACGCTCCTTCCAAGCAGAAAACTGGCGCATATAGCGTATACGACGCATTACTTGATTGAAATTATCCGAAGAGAATATGAAAGCCAAGGTAGACTGGTTTTTCTTTGTCAACCTCATCTTCTTTACAGCCTTAAGGTATTCCTCACGCATCAGTTTGAGTTCTGCTTCGTTTTTCACTATCTCATTTCCAAGATTGGTGATTTCGCCATTTAGCCCGGCTACTTTTTTCTGCAAGCCCTGCACCCGGGTCCTGCCTTTGGCTATTTCAGAAGAAAGACGATTTAGATCGGAAAGTCCCGTTTTTATCTCCTGCTCGTTCAGCCGAAGTTTCTCCTTGGTCTGCTGTATCTCACGCTGTGTGGCTTCTTGAAGCTTCTTAGCCTCAGCCGAAGATTTCGGCCCTCCTTTACCGCTACTTTTTCCTTGAGTAGCATTATTCTTAGCAGCAGGCTTATTTGAATTTTTTTTCTGACTCTGCGTCCCTTTCTTCTGGCTGGAGGTAGCTTTTTTCTGGCTGGAGGCAGCTTTTTTCTGAGAGGAAGATGCTTTTTTTTGCGACCCCGAAGATGTTCCAGATTTTTTCGTCTTCGTAGTCGCATTAGTCTTTGCAGCCAAAGTTTCCACCTCATCTATCGCTGGAAGTCCCCCTACCATCACAGCTACAAGAGTGGTAGTGGCCAGTAATCTTCCACAATATTTGCCAAAAGGAAAACGCATCATCTATTAATTAATCATTAATATTTAATCATTTATCGTTATTTCAAAACTTCATCAGCTGTTTGAAGTCAACTTTCTTATATTTTGACCACAACCCTGTGAATTCCAACGGTTTGCCATCATAGACAGGATATGAAAGCTGCACCTCGCCACTCATCTTCTTTTTAGGAAGATTGATCTCAAGCCCGAGCGTCCAGCCCTTTTCTCCATATAGGTATTTAGTCTCCAAGACTATCCCCGTCTGCTGAAGCATCAGCACGAAGGAGCGCAACTGCCAAGTCAATGAATCTATCACGAATCCATATTCCGTCCCGGCAGTCTGTAGACTGGCAGAAGGATACAGAAGAACCTCAGAAGTGGGCAGCGCTATCCATTGAGACGATAAGGCATTCTCTGCAGTCAGACGTCCGTGTCCGGGGAAGGCCACCTGACCTAAAAGCACATCCTGAAGATCGCTGAGATATGCCCTACGGTCTACATCCAGGCCGTCAAGCGGCTGGACGTTGTAGCAGCGGGTATGCTTATTTATCAAAGTAATAGAGTCTTGATTAGCCTCCACGCGCGCCACCTCCCCAAAGAATGGAGCACTGGCTGAAAGAATGATAGATTCACCCCTCTTCATATATATCTTTACACTGACCGACATCGGAAGGGCGTCGAGTGAAAGCTTACCCTGCATAGTAAGGTCAGTCCAATCTGCATCGTAGTTGGCTATAATTGTATCTGTAGCCACAGCTATCTCATCTATCGTAAGCAACCTCGACGCATTAGCAGGCTCAGGATCTATCGTCACCATCTCTACCGGATCACCCGGTGGACATATGGCAATAGAATCCGGAGCAGACTGTCCGAAGATATTCCCGCCTACTGCAACCACTGCGATTACAGCTATAATACTTTTTATCCAACACATCTTCAACATAAATTACTTAGCACCTAAAACTTATAACTTCCTACTTCCCCTTCAACTTTTTATCCTTAATCTTTTGCATTATCTCCTTATTGTCGCTATCAAGCTCAAGAGCTTTCTTCCAACTTTCCAATGCCTTGTCTTTCTCCCCGTTCATATATTGGATATCGCCAAAATGGTCCCAGTATTCTCCACTTGATTCAGCATCAGGCGTGATATTTTCCATCGCCTTTTCTTGAAGAGCAAGAGCCTCTGCATATTCTCCCTTCAAGTAAAGTATCCAGGCAAGGGTGTCAAGATAAGTAGGATTCTCAGGTTGCTCACCGACTGCCTTTCGGCTCAACTCCTCCGCCTTGTCAAGATCTCCCCCTCCTATGGCGAGATAGTAGGCATAGTTGTTGACAGCGATTACATTGTCCGGATTAAGAGTGAGCACCACATCATATTCCTTGGTGCTCCGCTCAATATCACCAGTCTTAAAACTTCCGTCTCCCACCATCTGGAAGATTTCAGCCACTCTGATTAAGGATTCATAAGGAAGTTTGGCGGCTTTCTGAAGCATAGTCTGTGCATCGTCAGACAGAAGCGCACCCGGAAGTTCCATTTCGAGTAATTTTTGATATGCGGTCCTTGCCTTTTCATATTGTTCAGACATTGAGCAAGCAGTGCCATAGACGAGTAGCAGACCTCTCGGTGCTTCCGGAAGTTTCTCCATTGCTTTCTCGCATATATCAACAGCTTCGGAATATCTATCTTCTGTAAAATTGAAATGAGCCAGGCGAGTCCAGTAGTCTGGATTCTCAGGTTCAAGATCAGTGGCATACTCCATAAGTTCCCTTGCTCTCCCAAAGTCACCGATAGTGGCGGAATACTGAGCGCCAAGATCAAGCACCTTCGGTTCGTGGGGATACTGATGCAGAAGTCCGTCGAAGAGGCGGGCGCCGCGCCGCGAGTCAGCAGTAGTATCAGCTATGATGTTTTGCATATAGCGTGTCATCATATCGAGTTTCTCATCAAGCATAATGTTCTCGCTCAATATAGCCTCACTGCTCTTTTGGTCATAGGCAGCAGAGTCACCACGCTCCAGATAGTAGTTGGCAAGTGTAAGTTTCACCCTGCCATCATCCGGATCAAGGGCTTCAGCCCGTTCGTAGCAGATAAGTGCCGAGTCCGGCATATCTACAGCCTCCAATGCATTGCCGCGTATGAGAAGATATTCTGTGCTGAGTGGATTTTCCCTGACAAGGCGGTCACTTTCACTGATGAGGCGTGCCGTATCCCCCTTCATATACATCAAGGAAAACTTCCTGAGGGCTATGTCGGGGTCATTGCCCTCTATGCGCTCGTAGCGCTCGAGTGTTGAGATGGCTTTGTCGTAGTCTTGCTTGGCTGTATAATACTGCGCAAGTTGAAGAAGAATATTTGGCAGACTCCCGGCAAGGGTGTCGGAGCGTTCAGCCACACGTATTGCCTCATCAATATCGCCGGTACGCGCTACGAGAAAGGAGTAATTCATGGCCTCCTCAGTCTCCGCGGGATACTGATCTACGTATGGTTTCATAAGCGATATCGACCGAGCAACCTCTGTCGGGGTTGTCAGAGTATCGTTACGAAGTGTCATCCGCAGAAGAGCATATGTATAGTTGGCCTCTGCATAGCTGGGGTCGGCCTGTGTGGCTTTCTTGATAAGCTCATAGGCTTCTGCCGGACGACCCTCAGCAAGCGCCACACTCCCTTCCACATAATAATAGCGTGCCTTGGTCCTGTCAGCATCGGTCAGCTTAGAAGTTTTGGCTCCCATAGCACAGACAGCACTCAGAAGCATCGTCAGCACCCAAACAATAATATTTGTCATATATCCTTTCTTCATAATGGTTTTATTTAATCCCACCCATGACCCTATAACTCCATAAACAAATCACCATCTATTTTAGAAGTGAAAACTGGAGTTCCAACTTACAAAATTACAATTTTTTTTTCAAACGCAGTCCGTAAAAATGCATTTTCGATAAAAATAACAGTTCTGATTATATAAATTTTCTTACCTTTGTGGTGCAAAATCATTTTTTTTCATGTGACGATGCAGTATTTGGTCTAATACCGTATCATATATGATGTGAGACACCTTGACCTTGATATCGACAATCAGACCCTCATAGAGGAGTGCAGAAGCGGCGATCGGGATGCCATGACCATCCTCTACAGCCGCTTCGCACCCCGCATGCTCCATGTCATCTCTCGATATGTCAACGACCGCGACAGCGCACAGGACATACTTCATGATGGGTTCATCGCCGCTTTCACACGTCTTGACACCCTGCGTGATGCAGAACGTGTAGAACTATGGCTCGCTACTATCATGAAAAATCTCTCATTGAAGTATCTCCAGGCTCAGACTGTAACATCAATTCTTGAGGAAATACCTGACACTGTCGAAGAACCTGAAATTGACGACATAATAGATTTCGCTACCCTCGAATCACTCATACAGAAACTTCCCGAAGGATATCAGAAAGTGTTCCGCCTTGCCGTCCTTGAAAATAAATCACACAAAGAGCACGGCTCTTTCATTTAAACTTGTCTATCTCTTGTCTATGATGTCTTTTCCCCCT
>CAYSMP010000037.1:0-25861 GCA_964432215.1 uncultured Sangeribacter sp. | reverse complement strand
GCCTCGGCATGTTTATTCCTCTCTCGCTCAATACCCCGATGCTCGTGGGCGGAGCTATCGCATATTATGTCAGCAATTCGTCGAAGGATCAGAAAGTGAATGATGCGCGTCGCGACCGTGGCACTCTGCTCTCTTCCGGACTTATCGCGGGCGGAGCCCTCTTCGGAGTGTTTGCTGCCATCACGCGCTTCTGCGGATTTGAATATCAGAATCCGCTGGGCATGGAGACTACTCAGATACTTGGCTGCGTAGCATATCTTGCGCTTATCTGCTATCTCATCTGGGATAGCTGCCGCGCTAAGCCGCTTCGCTAATCTCATGTAAGAAACCTCACGCAAAGGCGCAAAGAACTCGTTATCGCTTCGCATAACATGAATGAAGAAGACGAGAACTTTGCGCCTTTGCGTGAGGTTTCAGCAGTGTTGCATTTATTTAATAAATATGCAATAATCCATATTATGCATATGCGCGTTATAAGGACATAGAAAAACACACAAATACTGAAAAACACACTTAACACCTTACCACTATGAAAACACGTCTTAACTACCTCGTCATCGCCTCTTGTATAGGCCTCTTCGCTCTCTCAGCTGACGCCCTCAGCAATGAAAGCGATCTCCCCGTAATGAATAAGGAAATAAAAGTAGAGGGTCTGACAGATAACGATACTATCTTGCCCGAAGTAAAACCTTACTATTCATTCTCGACGCCTGACGCTGCCATTAAGTTCATGATGGAGTCTGAGAACAGCGACGAATACGCCCGCGGTATCCTCCCACAAATGGCAAACGAAGAGTTAAGCTACGTGGAAAAACTGATCAATAACGAACACGAAGGATTCATAGTGGTAGACAAAAGCCGTATGAAAGTGATCAAATTCAACCGTTTCGGCGTTGAAGAGGAAAGCTTTGGAATGGCTTGCGCCAAGAACTACGGCACAAAACATAAGACCGGAGATTCCCGCACTCCGGAAGGATTCTTCTCTGTGAAGCAGATACAGAACAGTACTGATTGGCATTATACTGACGACAACGGCAATGTCAGCCCAAAGACCGGTGAGTTCGGTCCGCGATTCATCCGCCTCAATATCCCGGGCATCACCTGCATCGGCATCCACGGCACAGCTGCTCCCTGGAGCATCGGAGGTCGCCGCAGTCACGGTTGCATCCGCCTTACCAATGAGAATATCATGCACCTCGTGGATATAGTGGAACCCGGCATGCCAGTGATCATCACTCCGGGAAAGAAGGATATGGCAGTAAACAAGAGCGAAGGCTACAATATCCCTTCCATCTCCACCGTCATCAACTCTACTCCGCTCGCAATGAATTAGTCTCACTGTCACGGATTTATCTCACGCAAAGGAGCAAAGGGCTCGCTGAGAAATCGATTCCAATACGCTGAAGGGAGCAAAGAGCGCTGAGGCTCGCTCGCTAACGCTTCGCATTGCAGGAATGTGGAAGACGCGAGATTTCTACTGCGCTGTGCGATAAAACACACGGCTTGACAATGAACCCAAAGGAAGATATAAGCGTTGATAATTTGTATTATCAACGCTTTTTAATTGGGGATAATACCTCTATTATCCCCATAAACTTATAACTCAAAAGAATATGAATTACCTTACAGACGACAAACTCGTCATCATCGGAGCTGCCGGAATGATCGGCAGCAACATGGCTCAGACAGCCATCATGAAGAAGCTCACCCCAAACATCTGCCTCTATGACCCTTATGGTCCCGGACTCGAAGGAGTTGCAGAAGAGCTTAAGCAGTGCGGTTTTGAAGGTCTCAACCTTACTTACACCACCGATGTAGCGGAAGCTCTTAAGGATGCAAAATATATCGTCAACTCCGGAGGCGCAGCGCGCAAGGCAGGTATGACCCGCGAGGATCTTCTCAAAGGAAATGCGGAGATTGCTGAGGAATTTGGCAAGAACGTGAAGAAATACTGCCCCGATGTGAAACACATTGTGGTCATTTTCAACCCTGCTGACATCACCGGCCTTATCACACTTCTCTACAGCGGTCTGAAACCAAGCCAGGTTTCTACCCTTGCAGCTCTCGATAGCACCCGTCTGCGCAACGAGCTTTCAAAGCAGCTTAACGTAGAGCCTGACAATATCGTCAACTGCCGTACGTATGGTGGCCACGGCGAACAGATGGCAGTATTCGCATCTACGGCAAAGGTAAATGGCAAACCGCTCGTTGACTTCATCGGTACCGAACCTCTTACCCACGAGGCTTGGGAAGACCTGAAGCAGAGAGTGATCCAGGGTGGCAAGCGCATTATCGAACTCCGCGGCAGAAGTTCATTCCAGAGCCCTGCATATCTCTCGATCGAAATGATTGAGGCAGCTATGGGAGGCGCAATGTTCCGCTGGCCAGTCGGTACTTATGTAAACAATGACCGCTTCAGCCACATCATGATGGCTATGGAGACAACCATTGACAAGAACGGCGTGACAGTGCAGCCGATGACCGGCACTCCGGAAGAGGAGAAGGAACTCGAGCAGAGCTACAAGCACCTCTGCGCACTCCGCGACGAAGTGATTGAGCTTGGCATTATGCCCCCTATCGCAGACTGGAGCAAGATCAATCCGAACCTTTAATTGGTTTAAAAGTTTAAGGGTTTAAGGGTTTAAGAGTTTAAAGATTTTGAAGGCCATAATTTTCGACCTCAATCTTTAAACTCTTAAACCTTTTCATATATTAATTGTTAAAATTATAAACACACATAAACTGTTTAAACTTTTAAACCCTTAAACTTTTAAACCATTTCCACTATGAAAGCACACAGAATCTTCACATTGATAGCAGCAGCTATCGTTTCTATAAGCACTATCTCCGCACAAAATAGCGCTCCCGCACCAGGTTCGGGCGGGGCATTCAGACCAAATCCAGGCAATAGCGCCCCCGCTCCCGGCACAGGCGGAGCTTTCACACCAAACGTTCCCCAGGGTCCCGGTCCGAGCGCAGGTTTCGGTCCTAACGTCCCAATGTGGGGCACCAGCAACTCGATGATGAACGGTGGCCCTTGGGGTCCCGGTGCCTTTTCCGGCCCTTACAACAATGGTCCGGGCTACAATTATGGTCAGTCAAAAGTCATAGCTGTTGGTTATGATGCACAAGGAGTTTGGGAAACAGTTCCGATGGTAGTAAGCTGGGAATGGAACGGCTTCTATTATGACGTGACTGTTGAAAACGCATGGAATCCATGGACTCAGATGTGGGAAGGAAACGGACTGGACATCCCCGCATTCCAGACTACCTACACACTCCGAGGTGTCCCCTACTCCTGGTATGCCAACCTCTCTACGGGGACGTACTACTTCAACCTTTAATTTAATGATAAATGATAAATTATAAATGATGAATTAATAATGATGATGAATTAGGATTTGGCAAATAGATTTTTTAATTTATCATATATCATTTATAATTCATCATTAAAAAATAAAGCTTTCCCATTCGGAAAGCTTTATTTTTTTGCAAATCTCCTTAAATATGATTAATTTTGCATTCAAATCAAAATTCTACAGAAATATGGATTCAGAAAAGACAGCCCCCGTGGCCGACCAGAATAGCAATCTCCGTCCTGACGGCAGCAAAAAGGTAGTACTTAGCGGTATCCGCTCTACCGGAAACCTTCACCTCGGCAACTACTATGGCGCCCTACAGAAATTCGTCAAGATGCAAGACGACTACGATAGCCGCTACTTCATTGCTGACCTTCACGCCTTGACTACAAACCCTGACCCCAAGGCACTTCACGAGAGCGTGAAGCAAATCCTTGCCGAGTATCTCGCTGCCGGACTCGACCCCGATAAAAATATCCTCTATGTGCAGAGCGACATACCGGAAATCTCCGAGATGTACCTGCTGATGAACATGCACGTCGGCATTGGCGAACTTATGCGCACTGCATCTTTCAAAGACAAAGCCCGCAAGGCTCTCGGTATTACTTCTGAAGGAGATGAAATAGAGAAAGAGATCATCGGCAACCAGAATAACAATGCCCGCGTCAACGCCGGCCTCCTCACCTATCCTACCCTAATGGCTGTCGATATCCTCATCCACCATGCCGACTATGTCCCCGTAGGCAAAGACCAAGAACAGCATCTCGAGCTGACCCGTCGTTTCGGTCGCCGTTTCAATTCTTTCTATGGAGTTGACTACTTCAAGGAGCCGGTAAACTTCAACTTCGGAGGAGAGGCCATCAAGGTGCCCGGTCTGGACGGAAGCGGCAAGATGGGCAAGAGCGAAGGCAACTGTATCTATCTGATTGATGATGAAAAGACCCTACGCAAGAAAGTGATGCGCGCAGTTACAGATGCCGGTCCTACAGAACCCAACTCACCAGTATCACAACCTGTCCAGAACCTCTTCACTCTCATGGACCTCGTAAGCGGCAAGGACACCACCGACCATTTCCGTCAGGCTTACGCCGACTGCAGCATCCGCTATGGCGACCTTAAGAAACAGCTTGCAGAGGATATGCTCAAGGTGACCCTTCCTATCCGCCAGCGCATCCTCGATATCCGAGATAATGACGAATACCTCTCAAAGATAGTGAAGCAGGGCGCTGAACGTACACGCGAATATGCGGCCAAGACACTCAAGGATGTTCGTGAGATAATGGGTATCCGTAAAATATGAGACTTCTCTCCATACTCAGCCTTGTGCTGATAATATTGAGCGGTTGCGGTAGCGGTCAGCAAGATGACCGCACCGCAATCGCTGTCAGTTTCGAACCACAGGCGTGGATGCTTAAGCAAATTGCCGGCGATGATTTCGACATTGTCACCCTACTTCCGGCAGGCAGCGACCCGGAGACATATCAACCCTCTATAAGCACTATGAAGAATATCGGCAAGGCTGAGGCATTCTTCACTCTCGGCACCTCCGGTTTCGAACGGCAGCTCAGTGACAATTTACGTGCTAACTTCCCTGAGCTAAAGACCATAGACTGCTCTCAGAGAATAGAGAAGATCACCGGCACTCACGGAAGTGATGATATCGACCACGACCATGACGAGGAGTTTGACCCTCATATGCTCTCTTCTATCAGGAACTGCATTGTCATTGCAGAAGATATGACGCGGACACTGATGGAAATCCATCCGGAAAAAGCGGACCGATACCGCAAGGCAAGTGATGAACTAAAGGCACGCTTGATGGCCATGGATGATTCAATATCTGCTAAGGAGATCTACGGAAAGTCTTTTGCATTGAAGCATCCTTCGCTTTCCTATTTCGCCCATGATTATGGACTGCGCCAGATTCCCCTTCAATCTGACGGCAAGGAAACCTCCCCACTCCAGCTTAGAAAGCGCATGGAGGAGATTAAGGATACGGATACAAAAATCTTTATCGTAGAGAAAGAACATGCTTCTCCCGGAGATGAGGAAACAGCCCGACAACTCGGGCTGACGACTATGGAGGTATCGCTTAATTCCTCTTCTTGGCTCGACGACCTAATGAGAATAGCAAATGAAATTAATCGGGATTGACGACATCACAGTCCGTTTTGACAGCAAGACCATCCTCGACCATGTCTCGTTGAGTGTGGAAAAGGGAGACTTTATGGCGATTACCGGACCAAATGGCGGAGGAAAGACAACACTCCTTCGCGTGATGTTGCGTCTGCTCCGTCCGAGTTCCGGCTCTGTGACCTACTATAAGGATGGTGCCTCCACCAAACGATTGCGAATAGGCTATCTCCCTCAGAAGAGCAATATTGACACCCGTTTCCCAATCACTGTAGGGGAAGCCATCCAGTCGGGACAGATCAAGGGACTATTCTCACGTCGCACCCCAAAAGATGAGGAGGATTTCAATCGTGTCGTGAAGATGTGTGGAGTAGAAGAATATCTCGACCGTACGGTCGGAGTCCTTTCGGGGGGACAACTCCAACGCACTTTGTTGGCGCGGGCACTTGTGTCGAATCCGGAATTAATAGTGCTTGACGAACCACTCAGCTACGTAGACAAGACTTTTGAGCGACAGATATACTCTATGATGGAAGAGCTTGCCAAGAACCACACTATTGTCCTCGTCAGCCATGAGATGTCGGTAATCTCCGGAATGGCCAACCGCCATATCATCGTAGACCGCGGCATCCATGAATGCCACTCCCACCATCACTCCTTCACGGAATGTGAGGACTGAATTAGAATTGAGAATGGAGAATTAATTGTTGCCTTATGATTCTGAATTATATTTGGATAGCCTTCTTAATAATTGCATTCCTAATGGCGGTTGGGACCAGTCTTACTACGGGGTACACCACCATTTGGAGCGACATCATGAATGCCTCGTTCACACAGGCTGCTTTTGCTTTTGAGATTTCATTGGGATTGACCGGTGTGCTATCGCTTTGGATGGGTATCATGAAAATTGGAGAAAAGGGTGGCGTCACTACTGCTATGGCTAAACTTGTCAGTCCTTTCTTCTCGCGTCTCTTCCCAGAGATACCGAAAGATCATCCTGCTATGGGCGCCATCTTCATGAATCTATCTGCCAATATGCTGGGTCTTGACAATGCCGCCACTCCTATGGGACTACGCGCCATGCAGGAGATGCAGACACTCAATAAGCAGAAGGATACGGCTACGGATGCAATGATCATGTTTTTGGTTCTCAATAGCAGTGGGCTTTGCCTTATCCCGGTGAGCATTATGATGTATCGCGCCCAAGGAGGAGCAGCTAATCCTACAGATATCTTTATCCCAATTTTGCTTGCCACGGCCATTGCCACGCTCGTGGGTCTTATAGCACTATGCTTGAAGCAACGCATCCGTATGGATGCCGTGCTTTGGAGCTGGCTTGGTGGAATAGCGGCTGTTGTGGGAGGAGTAGCCTGGTGGTTTTCGACGCTTCCGGCGAATAAAGTTGAGCATTATTCCACCTTCGCGGCAAACTTCCTCCTTTTCAGCGTCATAATCCTTTTTATACTTGCGGGGATGAGAAAGAAAATCAATGTCTATGACTGCTTTATTGAAGGAGCAAAAGAGGGGTTCAAAACGGCAGTTGGAATCATCCCTTATCTTGTGGCGATATTGGTAGCAATCGGAATGTTCAGGGCTTCGGGAGCCTTGGATGCAGCGACAGGAGCCGTAGAATCAGCGCTTGCGGCATGTGGAGTAGACACCCAATGGGTAGGAGCATTGCCCACGATGCTCATGAAACCGCTGAGCGGAAGCGGCAGTTGCGCTATGATGCTCGACGTAATGAAAGCGGAAGGGCCCGACGCCTTTGTCAGCCGTTTGGCAGCAGTAGTGAGAGGCAGCACAGACACTACCTTCTATATCCTCGCAGTCTACTTTGGCTCCGTAGGGGTAATGAAGACCCGCTACGCCGCCGGGTATGCCCTACTCGCCGACATCACGGGAGCCATTGCCGCCGTCTTCATCGCGTATCTTTTCTGGGGATGAAGGTGGTAGGAGGCGGATCACAAAATCCTTACAAAAACTCGATAAAAAACTTGCATTGGGAAAAAAATCCGATTATCTTTGCAAATGAATAAAAACACCAGAAATAATGTCGCCAAAAATCATTAAGAAACTCCATGCGTTTTTTGCGTCCGAACCTATTGAAAAGGCTTGGATTTTCGGATCGTATGCACGCGGAGAAGAAACTCCGGAAAGTGATGTTGACATTCTTGTACGATATACTAAAAACACATGCCTTGGTCTATTCGGAATATCAGCACTCATAGAGAAGCTTGAGAATCTTCTTGGCAAAAAAGTAGATTTGGTCGACGAAGAATCTCTTTATCCTCGAGTTGCAAAGATGGTTAATGCAGAAAAAATTCAAGTTTATGAGAGAAACGCTTAAAGATCCCCTACGACTGGAGCATATTCTTGATGCTCTTGACAAACTTAACCAAGCTCAACAAAGACCTGATTTTGAAAATATCACTGAAAAAGATCTCGAATATTTCGGCATTGTAAAACTACTTGAAATCATAGGCGAAGCTGCATACAAACTTACAACTGAATTTAAAGACAATCATCCTGAAACTCCATGGAAATTTATCATCAATATGCGACATATATTGGTGCATGGATATTATCAAATCAAGCGCCAAGAAGTTCTTAAGACCATACGTGAAGATTTGCCTCCTCTTAGAATTCAAATATCAAACTATCTAACAGAATTTGAAGATTGAATATTTTCGGGGAATTTTTTGGGAGTGTGGAAAAAAAATAGTAATTTTGCAGTCGAAATGACACCGACGATGCAATACATAGAAAGAAAACATATAGCATACGTGCTGTAAGGGATACGCACCCCCGAAAGGGGATGCGTATTTTTTTTGCGTAATCGGCAACGTTTCTATCATAATGAAGTTAAATCTCAAGAATTAATAAGACCATGATTTATCATGATTTGCCTGCTGAAAACATGCCTCGGCATTACATCCTCAGCAATTGCCTCTGGGTTGACAAAGACGGAGCTTCCAAAGGAACATATGTGGAAGTCATCGCCGGAAAAATCGTAAGAATCGAACGCGGCAAACCTATCTTCCCGGAAAATATGGCCACGTTGGAATACAATATGCGTGATAAACTCGTCACTTATGGTCTTTGCGACGTCCATGTCCATCTCCGCCAACCGGGATTCGAAGCGAAAGAGACAATCTATACCGGCACCACCGCCGCTATGATGGGTGGCTATACCGCAGTCTGCGCAATGCCAAACCTCAACCCAACCCCAGACTCAGTCGAGCACATAGGCGAAGAACTGAAGCATATTAAGGAAGATGCCGCCATCAACGTATATCCCTACGCCGCCATCACAATCGACCGCAAAGGTCGCCAACTCGTAGATATGGAAGCCCTGCGCGAATATGCAATAGCCTTCTCCGACGACGGCAGCGGAGTGCAAAGCGACGACATGATGCGCGAGGCTATGGAAGAGGCTGCTCGTCTCGACGTAATTATCGCTGCTCACTGCGAAGTCAACGATCTCCTCAAGGGAGGATACATCCACGATGGAGAATACTGCAAGGCAAATGGACACAAAGGGATTTGCTCAGAAAGCGAATGGGGACAGATAGCCCGCGACCTCAAACTGGCAGAAGAGACAGGGTGCCGCTACCACGTGTGCCACATATCCACAAAAAAAAGCGTCAATATAATCCGCGAAGCAAAAAAGCGTGGCGTCAAAGTGACTTGCGAGACAGGTCCTCACTACCTCGTCTTGTGCGATGAAGACCTCAAGGATGAGGGACGCTTCAAGATGAATCCCCCTATCAGAAGCCGAGAAGACCGAGCTGCCCTTATCGAGGGCATTAAAGATGGCACCATCGACTGCATAGCCACAGACCACGCCCCACACACAGCTGACGAGAAGAGTCGTGGACTCAAAGGAAGCGCAATGGGAGTTGTCGGACTCGAAACAGCCTTCGGAGTATGCTACACACATCTCGTGAAGACAGGCATCATCACTCTGCAACGCCTCGTAGAGCTCATGTGCCTGAATCCCCGCCGCATCTTCGGACTCGAAGTGGATGGGGAAGCAAACCTTGCCATTTTCAATCTTAAAAAAGAATGGACAGTAGACAGCACCGATTTTGCATCCATGGGAAAAGCAACACCATTCGAAGGTATGGAACTCACAGGACAACCTGAAAGACTAATCTACGATGGCAAGCTTATAGATTTGATCTTCCAAGGATACAGTAAGGCATCAAAAGCTCGCCAGTAATAATCTGAAATTAAGTTTCTACAGACAATATAATATGAAAGACGCAGACGTAAAACTTGTATTAGAAAACGGACTTGAGTTCCCGGGCCAAAGCTGCGGCGCAAGACGCAGTATCGTGGGAGAAGTCGTCTTCAATACCTCTATGGTTGGCTATCAGGAAATTCTTTCCGACCCGTCCTATACCAACCAGATTGTCGTGATGACCTATCCTCTGATAGGCAACTACGGAATCACTGATGATGACTTCGAGACAAAGTCTCCTACTATCGGAGGAATGGTGATGCGCGAATGCTGCGAATCACCATCGAACTTCCGATATACAAAAACTATGACAGAGACCCTCGAAGAAGCCAACATACCTGCCATCAGCGGCATTGATACGCGCCGGCTCACCCGCATTATCCGCGATGAGGGATGTATGCGGGCTGCAATTGTCCCGGTAGATACGCCATTGGAAGAAGCACTCAAACTGATTGCCGACACACCCGTAGACAAAAAGGTAGTGGCAAAAGTCAGCTGTAAGAAACGTTGGTTTTCACGTACTCCAAACCAGAAGTTCAACGTCGTGGCTATAGACTGCGGTATCAAATTCAATATAATCCGCTCTCTCAACAAGCGGGGTTGCAATGTGATCATCGTTCCCTTCAACATGGACGCAGAACAGATAATGGCATTCAAACCGGACGGCATCTTCATCTCCAATGGTCCCGGCGACCCGGAAGATGTACCCGAAGTGAAAAATCTCGTCAGAAAACTACGCGGCAAACTTCCTATCTTCGGCATATGCCTCGGACACCAAATCATCTCGCTTGCATTCGGAGCCAAGACATACAAACTGAAATTCGGCCACCGAGGCGCCAACCATCCCGTGAAGAATATGCTCACAGGAAAGATAGAGATAACCTCCCAAAACCATAACTATGCCGTCCGCCCCGAGAGCATACGCGACACAGACCTTGAGATAACCCATCTCAACCTCCTGGACGGAACCGTAGAAGGAGTCAGGAACAAAGAGGAACACATTTTTTCAGTACAATATCATCCGGAGAGCGCACCCGGTCCGCAAGACAGCGGCTACCTCTTCGACGTCTTCATCCGCGATATGGAAGAGCATAAGAAAGAAAGGGAGGTGAAAAATGCCTAAGAGAAAAGATATAAAGAAAGTGATGGTGATCGGTTCCGGCCCTATCATCATCGGACAGGCTGCCGAGTTCGACTATGCAGGAACCCAGGCTTGCCTTGCCCTCAAAGAAGAGGGATATGAAGTGATTCTCGTCAACTCCAACCCTGCTACCATCATGACCGACACCGGGATTGCCGACAAGGTCTATATGGAACCATTGAAACTGGAGTATGTAGCCAAGATTATCCGTTTCGAGCGTCCGGACGCCATCGTTCCGGGGCTCGGGGGACAGACAGGCCTCAACCTTGCCGTGCAACTTGCAAAGAAGGGTATCCTCGATGAGTGCGGTGTAGAAATCCTCGGTACATCTTTCAAGAGTATAGAGCAGGCAGAAGACCGAGAACTATTCAAGGAACTTTGCCTCAGTCTTGGAGAACCGGTGCTCCCCTCCGAAATTGTCAACAGCATTGAAGAAGGGGTAAAGGTAGCAGAAAAAATCGGTTATCCCGTTGTTCTCCGTCCTGCTTTCACTCTTGGCGGCACAGGAGGTGGCTTTGCCGACAATGAAGAGGAACTCCGGGAACTTATGCGCAATGCCCTTGCCCTCTCACCGGTGCATCAAGTGCTCGTAGAGAAATCCATCAAGGGCTATAAGGAAATAGAATATGAGGTGATGCGCGACAGCAATGACACCGCCATCACTATCTGCAATATGGAGAACGTTGACCCGGTGGGGGTCCACACAGGCGACTCTGTGGTAGTAGCTCCAAGCCAGACACTCACCAACAAGGAATATCAACTTCTCCGCGACTCTGCACTGCGGCTTATCCGCGCCCTCGAAATCGAAGGGGGATGCAACGTGCAGTTCGCTCTTGACCCCCTCTCTTTCAACTACTATATCATCGAGGTCAATCCCCGAGTGTCACGCAGTTCAGCTCTTGCATCAAAGGCAACGGGATATCCTATCGCCCGCGTCAGTGCCAAAATTGCAGTAGGCATGACCCTTGATGAAATCCAGATTGCCAACACCCCTGCAAGTTTCGAACCGGCTCTCGACTATGTAGTGACGAAGATAGCCCGCTTCCCCTTCGACAAATTCAGCGAAGCCTCCAACCTGCTTGGCACCCAAATGAAAGCCACCGGTGAGATCATGAGTGTAGGACGCACTTTTGAAGAGTCACTACTGAAGGGAATCCGATCGCTTGAGACCGGAGTAGACCATCTATACTCAAAGAAATTTGAGGAAATGCCCACTGAGGAAATCCTCGACTATATCAAAGAGGGGCGCGACGACCGCTTACTTGCCATCGCCCAGCTGCTCAGACGCAAGATAGCACTATGGCATATCTATGAAAAGACGGGCATCGACCTCTTCTTCCTGGAGAAGCTCAACAATATCATCAAGATGGAATGGGAGATCAGAGAAGCCGATACTCTTGACGAGGGCGTATTGAGGGAAGCAAAACGTATGGGCTTCAGCGACCGCTACATCGGAAAGCTCCGCAACCGAACAGAGGGGGGCATCCGGGAAATGAGAGAATCATTAGGTATCATTCCGGTCTACAAGATGATCGATACCTGCTCGGGTGAGTTTGACTCCTATGTGCCTTATTTCTACTCCACTTATGAGGATGAAAACGAGTCTGTGGTGAGCGACCGCAAGAAGATTCTCGTTTTGGGCAGTGGTCCTATACGAATAGGCCAAGGCGTAGAATTTGACTACTCAACCGTACACGCTATCCAGACCATCCGCGAACAAGGCTACGAGGCAATCATCATCAACAACAATCCGGAAACTGTCTCCACTGACTACAGTATATCCGACAAACTCTATTTCGAGCCACTCACAGTAGAAGACGTGATGAACGTGGTGAATCTCGAAAAACCGGAAGGAGTCATCGTAACTCTCGGCGGACAGACAGCCATCAACCTTGCCGCTCCCCTCGCAGCACTGGGAGTGCCTATCATCGGCACAGGTCTGGAAGCTATCGACCGTGCTGAAGACCGCAAGCATTTCGAGCGCATCATGCGTGAGACGGGAATTCCACAACCGGATGCTGAGGCTGTCACAGACATCGAAAGCGGTGTGAAGGCTGCTGAAAGAATCGGTTATCCGGTTTTAGTACGTCCAAGTTTCGTGCTCGGTGGCCGCGCCATGCAGATAGTAGGGAACGAGCAAGCCCTACGCCACTATCTCCAGAATGCAGTAGACATCTCAGACAATAGCCCGGTTCTTGTAGACAAATACATCATGGGCAAGGAACTTGAAGTAGATGCCATCTGCGACGGAACCGACGTGTTTATCCCGGGCATTATGGAACACGTAGAAAAAACCGGTATCCACTCCGGCGACTCCATATCGGTGTATCCCACTTTCAGTGTAAGCCAAAAAGTAAGAGAGACGATAGTAGATTATACAGTGCGTCTCGGAAAGGCTATCGGCATAATTGGCCTCTACAATATTCAGTTTATTGTTGACAAGGACGACAATGTCTATGTGATTGAAGTCAATCCACGAAGCTCGCGCACGGTACCGTTCCTCTCCAAGTCTACCGGAGTGCCTATGGCGAAGATTGCGTCAAAAGTAATGCTTGGAGAAAGCCTGAAGAGCCAAGGCTATGACATGACCCTTTATCCTGATAGGAAGCGTTGGTTTGTCAAGACCCCGGCATTCTCATTCTCCAAGATCAAAGGAGTGGATTCCTATCTGTCGCCTGAGATGAAGTCAACCGGCGAGGCAATCGGATATGACGATATGCTGACTCGCGCTCTCTACAAGTCGCTTCAAGCCTCGGGGATGCAAGTACTCAACTACGGCACACTGCTCGTGACTGTTTCCGACGCTGACAAGGAAAAAGCCCTCCCGCTTATCCGCCGCTTCTATGATCTCGGTTTCAACGTAGAAGCTACACGTGGCACAGCGAAGTTTCTCAAAGATCATGGTATACGTTGCCGGACTATGGGCAAGTTTAGCGAAGGAAGCAACGACATCGAACGCTCACTTCGTCAAGGGCACGTAAGCTATGTAATCAACACCATCGACGTCAACCAACACAATACCCGTCTTGACGGCTATGATATCCGCCGCATTGCCATCGAAAACAATGTGACCATCTTCACTGCCCTCGAGACAGTCAGGGTTCTACTTGACGTACTGGAAGAAATCACAATGGGAGTCTCGACCATCGATGCCGAATATGGCCGAAAAGGAAACGGGATGATTTCACGTTAATGGAGAATTATATAGAATTATATTTGGATTTTCGGATTAATTCAATTAATTTTGGAGTCAGAACGCTTAATGAAGTTGTTTCGACTTATCTACGAATACAAAATTAATTAAAATTATGAAAAGAAATGAAGAAAAATCCACTCAAGTACCTGACGAGATCTTAATAAAAAAATAAGTCGAAACAACTTCTATATGAAATTCGAAATAACAAGCATAACACGACTCACGGAAACAGTCTTCGAGATGACTCTCCGTGGCGACTGCTCGGCATTTAAGATGCCGGGGCAGTTCGTAGAAATCTCAATCCCCGGATTCTATCTCCGCCGCCCTATTTCAGTGTGCGACATTGAAGGAAACCGCCTTACACTGGTATTCAAAACTGTGGGCAAAGGCACCGATGCCATGGCAAAAATGGCCCCCGGCATGGAACTTGACCTACTGACCGGTTTAGGAAAAGGATTTGACACTTCCCGCTGTAAAGACACTGCCCTACTCGCCGGAGGAGGCGTAGGGGTGCCACCTCTCTACCTTCTTGCCCGCAAACTTATCGCCGAGGGCAAGAAAGTGAAAGTCGCTTTAGGATTCAATACAGCTGACGAAATTTTCTATGCTGATAAATTCCGCAAACTTGGTGCTGATGTGGAAGTGGCCACAGTCGACGGCTCAGCCGGTGTGAAAGGTTTCGTGACCGACGCTATCCGCAAGCCTGAGATGCAAGGCCGGGACTTCTGGTATGCCTGCGGTCCACTTCCGATGCTTTCCGCACTTGGTCGCGAACTCGACTGCGATAATGGAGAAGTAAGCATGGAGGAAAGAATGGGATGCGGTTTTGGTGCATGTATGGGTTGCACTATCGATACTCCTTGGGGCCCAAAACGTGTCTGCAAGGATGGTCCGGTCTTCGATGCTATCCTGATGAAACATTTCAAAGGGAACGGCACTCCTGCCCCTACCCTTCCAAGAGACCGGAAAGTGGAGGGAGAGCCTGCAGTCGCTACAGAACTATGCGGAATCGAACTAAAGAATCCGGTAGTGCCGGCAAGCGGCACATTTGGCTTCGGAAAGGAATTTGCCGATATCTATGATCTAAATGTACTGGGCGGCATCTCAATCAAAGGCACGACACTCAATCCGCGTTTCGGCAACATCACCCCACGCATAGCTGAGACACCGGACGGAATGATCAACAGTGTAGGGCTCCAGAATCCCGGTGCAGATACAGTCTACAGCCATGAAGTGCCGGAACTTCGCACCATCTATTCCGGATGCGTCATAGCAAATGTAAGCGGTTTTTCTATCGAAGAGTATGTAGAAGCTTGTAAAAAAGCCGATGCATGCGATGGAGTCGACATAATTGAAGTCAATGTAAGTTGCCCAAATGTGCATAACGGAGGTATGGCATTCGGCACTTCAGCTGAGCAGGCGGCAGAAGTGACACGCGCTGTGAAAGCAGCAGTGAAAAAACCTGTCTTCATCAAACTTTCTCCCAATGTGACCAACATTGTCGAGATAGCAAAAGCTTGTGAGGAAGCCGGTGCAGATGGACTGACCCTTATCAACACCCTTCTCGGAATGCGCATCAATATCAATACCGGCGCTCCCGTGATAGCTAACCGAATGGGTGGATTCTCGGGCCCGGCTGTCTTCCCGGTTGCAGTACGCATGGTCTACCAGGTAGCTCAAGCAGTAGCTATTCCTGTGATGGGATGCGGTGGAGTTTCCAGCGCGGAGGACGTAGTGGAAATGATGATGGCCGGAGCAAGCGCTGTGCAAGTGGGGTCGGCAAACCTCGTAGACCCAATGGCCTGCAAGAAAATTGCTGATGAACTGCCAGCCCTCTTGAAGAAATTAAAAATAAACAACATAAAAGACATAATAGGAATATCATGGCGAAAGATGTGATCATTGCGTGCGACTTTCCATCAATGGAGGCGACACTCGAGTTTCTTGACCGCTTCGGCGACACCAAACCCTATGTAAAAATTGGCATGGAACTCTTCTATGCCGCCGGACCCGAAATCATAAAAGAGATAAAGAAGAGAGGACATAAGATCTTTCTCGATCTCAAACTCTGCGATATCCCTAATACGGTGAAGAGTGCTATGTCGGTACTCTCCCATCTTGACGTAGACATGACCAATCTTCACGCTTTCGGCGGACATAAGATGATGGAGGCTGCTATCGAAGGTCTGACACGTCCCGACGGCACGCGTCCACTGCTCATCGCTGTGACTATGCTTACCTCCACTAGCAAGGAACTGATGAACGAAGATATTCTCATCCCCGGAGAAGTAGATGAGGTTGTGGCAAGCTATGCTAAAAATGCCCAGATGTCAGGACTTGACGGGGTAGTCTGCTCTCCGCGAGAGGCATCAATCGTTAAGTTCGCTTGCGGCGACAATTTCGTCACCGTAACTCCCGGTATCCGTTTCGCTGACTCGGCCGCAGACGACCAGGTGCGCGTAATGACTCCGGCGAAGGCTCGCGAGATCGGGTCAGATTATATCGTAGTCGGGCGCCCCATTACTAAAGCGGAAGATCCATTGGCTGCATATAAGCGTTGCTGCGAGGAATTCCTTGGTAAATAATTGAGAATAACTTTATAAATTTTATAAATCATATAAGTCTTATAATCTTATAAGAGTCATCGCCTTTTATCATAGCACTTTCATGGAAAAGAAAATAGCTAAAGATCTACTTAGCGTAGGAGCTGTGTTCCTCCGCCCTGAAAATCTCTTCACATGGGCTTCCGGCATCAAGAGCCCGATGTATTGCGACAACCGCCTCACACTCTCTTATCCTAAAGTACGCAAAGACATTGAGGAAGGTCTTGCAGAACTCATCACCAAATATTACCCCGAAGCTGAATCGCTGATGGGAACGTCTACTGCCGGTATCGCTCACGCTGCCATCACTGCATGGCTTCTCGACAAACCGATGGGATACGTTCGCGGGGGAGCCAAAGACCATGGCCGTGGCAATCGTATCGAAGGAAAATGCGAGCCAGGAACAAAGGTCGTGGTTGTGGAAGACCTTATCTCTACCGGGGGTAGCTGCATCGAAGTAGTTGAAGCTCTGCGCGAAGAGGGTGCTGAAGTGCTTGGAATCGTCAGCATCTTCACCTATGGCATGAAGAAAGCTACTGACCGCCTCGCAGCCGCAAATGTCACCAACCATTCTCTATCGAATCTTGACACACTCGTGGAAGTAGCTGCTGAAGAAGGCTATATTGAGCCGGTTTGGAAAAACCGCATCCTCAAATTCCGCGACAACCCAAGCGATACTTCTTGGATGGAAGCCTGAATAGTTTAATATGTTTAAAAGTTTAAGAAGTTTAATTTTTTCAAGTTACACCACTTATAAATCAGCATCAGTAGAAACTCCTTAAACTTTTAAACCTTGAACCTTTAAACAAGATGAAACATCTGATCGACCCTACCGACCTTACGGTAGAAGAAACCCAGGAAATCATTAATCTGGCGCTCGATATCATCGCGAACCGTGCGAAATACTCTGAAAAGTGCAAGGGCAAAAAACTTGCAACTCTATTCTATGAACCTTCTACACGCACACGCCTAAGCTTCACAGCTGCAATGATGGAACTCGGGGGCAACGTTCTCGGTTTCGCAGACGCTGCCAGCAGCTCAGTAAGCAAGGGGGAGACAGTGCGCGACACAGTACGTGTAGTAGAGAACTTCGCCGATATCATCGCCATGCGCCACCATATAGAGGGAGCGCAGCTCGGGGGTACAGAAGTGAGCCGTGTGCCCATCATCAACGCAGGCGACGGCAGCCATGCCCATCCGACTCAGACACTCACTGACCTGCTAACCATCACCCGTGAACTCGGGCGCCTCGACAACATGACAATCGGATTCTGCGGCGACCTTCGTTTTGGACGCACAGTCCATAGTCTCATCAAGGCCCTATCCCGACAGAAAGGAATCAAGATTGTCTTGATTGCTCCGCCTCAGCTCCGCCTTCCTGACTACATCAAGCAGGATGTATGCGACCGTCTTGGACTCGAATACAAAGAAGTGGACACACTTGAGGAAGCTATGCCGGAACTCGACGTGCTATACATGACACGCGTCCAGAAGGAACGTTTCCTTGATGAAGATGAGTATGAGGCAGTGAAAGATTCTTTCGTCCTTGACAGTGAGAAGATGAAACTTGCCAAGGAAAAGATGGCTGTGCTCCATCCTCTACCACGCGTCAATGAGATTCTTGAGGAAGTGGATGCTGACCCGAGAGCCGCTTATTTCCGCCAGGTAGAAAACGGCAAGTTTGTACGTATGGCACTCATCTCGAGCCTACTCGACTGGAAAGATGATCCCAAACATACAATGCCGGAGCAGGAGGAAGTGGAGGTGCCGGACAATCTACGCTGTGAGAACAAGAAATGCATCACCCGCAACGAACATTCCCCACGTCGTGCGTACCGTTCGGCTGACGGATCACTGCGTTGCCGGTATTGCGACCATAAGTTTAAATAAGAGTTGTGGGGTTGTGGAGTTGTGAGGTTGTGGGGTTGTGAGGAAAAAATAACCCAATGGCCTTACAATTATACAACTCAACAACTGCACAACTCAACAACCTCACAACTCAACAACCTCACAACTCAACAACCTCACAACTCAACAACCCCACAACTACAGGTAATAATTTTGGAACCACTGAAACATGAATGCGGCATCGCCATGATCCGCCTCCGAAAGCCAATAGGCTATTACAAGGAGAAATACGGAAGTTACGCTTACGCCATCAATAAGCTTTATCTTCTGATGGAGAAACAACACAATCGCGGACAGGAAGGAGCTGGGGTAGGAGTCGTCAACCTCAAGGCCCATCCCGGACACGAATACGTGTGGCGTGAGCGTGAACTCGGTCCGCAGGCTATCCAAGAGATCTTCAACCGTATTGGGCGACAGCTGACGGAGGTAGGTCTCGAAAATATGACTCCGGAGCAAGCTGCTACGGAAGCCCCCATGATAGGGGAAATATATCTCGGCCATCTTCGCTATTCCACTACAGGAAAGAGCGGCATGGAGTATGTGCATCCATTTCTGAGAAGAAATAACTGGCGAAGCCGTAACCTTCTAATGTGTGGCAATTTCAATATGACGAATGTGGACACTCTCTTTGATTCAGTTGTCAGCCGCGGACAACATCCACGTCTTCATAGCGACACAATTATTCTCCTTGAGATGCTGGGCTACGCTCTCGACAAGGAAAACCACCGCCTCTACAGGATTCACCGCGACAACGACCCAGAAAACTTTGTCGACAAGAATCTTGAAGAAATTATTGAGGAAGAATTGGATATACGCAACGTGCTGAAAGCATCGGCTCCTGAATGGGACGGAGGCTACGTCATTTGCGGGGCTACCGGATCCGGCAACGTGTTTGTATTCCGAGATCCAAATGGCATTCGCCCTGCCTACTATTATATCGACGATGAAATCATCATCGCCACCAGCGAACGCCCTCAGATACAGACAGTCTTCGGAGTGCGGGAAGACAGCATTCATGAATTGGAGCCCGGAGAGGCGCTTCTTATATCAATCGACGGCAAGCCAAGTGTGGAACGACTGCTTCCTCAGCAGTCTAACTCCAAATGTAGTTTCGAACGCATCTATTTCTCTCGCGGCAGCGACTCTGACATCTACAACGAGCGCAAGGAATTAGGACGCCTTCTTGTTCCAAAAGTCGTAGAGGCAGTGGAGGGAAATATCGAAAGCACCGTCTTCTCATATATTCCCAATACCGCTGAGGTGGCATTCTATGGTCTTGTAGAAGGAATAGAAGAATACCTGAACAATTATAAGACCGAAAGAATCCTGGCTCTTCAGGCCGACGGGAAACTTAACCGCGAGTCGATCCGAAAGGTAATGGAGTCGGAAGTAAGGATAGAGAAAGCTGCTATCAAGGATATCAAGCTCCGTACGTTCATTGCAGAAGGGGATGTGCGCAACGATCTCGCGGCCCACGTCTATGATATATCTTACGGGTGCCTCCGCGAAGGAAAGGACTCTTTGGTGGTGATCGACGACTCAATAGTACGCGGTACTACCCTTAAGCAGTCTATCCTCAGCATGCTTGCCCGCCTCAATCCAAAGAAGATTGTAGTGGTGTCATCGTCGCCGCAGGTGAGATACCCGGACTATTACGGCATCGATATGAGCCGTATGGATGAATTTATCGCCTTCAAAGCAGCTGTAAGCCTGCTGAAGGAAAGAGGGATGGAATATGTGCTCGCCTCTACATATGCTGCATGCAGGAAAGAAGTGGAAAAGAAATCCGGCGAGCCTCTGAAAAATCAAGTTAAAAACATCTACTCTCATTTCACCGATGAGCAGATATCGCACCGGATTGCAGAGATGGTGCGTCCGCTCGACATGGATGTACAGATTGTATATCAGACTATCGAAGGACTGCACAAGGCATGTCCGAATCATCCAGGCGATTGGTATTTCTCCGGCAACTATCCTACTCCCGGAGGCACACGCCGCGTCAACCAAGCCTACATAGACTGGTATGAAGGAAACACCGGAAAACGAAATTGACAAATATGGCCTATATCAAAGAGAGCATCAACAAAACTGATTTGGAGGAAATAAAACTTCTTCTTAAGGAAGAAGTAGGTTTCCTCCCATCAGGCCCCGGTCTTGACAGTCTGCTGCAACGGGCTGAATGGCTACAGGTAGACGATAAGTATGTAGTAATCGAAATGGGCAAGACATGTCCGGACGTCTATATACTTAAAGATGGGATCATAAGAGTCTGGGATTTCGACGGAGAAAAAGAACGTACATTCGGTTTTGGGCTGCCCGGAACTATTTTCGAATCCAAACATTCATTCGTAATGCACGGGCCCTCGTATTATCAGGTAGAGACCTGCTGTCCGTCGACTATACTCCGTATTCGGGAAAAGGATTTCTGGGATACAGTGAAGCAAGATCATACTTTTGCTGTCTTCATGCTCCACAATGCCTACGGAGAATTATATAGCCATGAATTCAAGGAAAGCACCATCAACAACGGCACAGCTAAAGAGCGCTTTGAGGCAATGATAAAATACAGGCCTGTGATACTTGAGAAAGTGTCGCAGAAAATCATTGCTTCTTATCTCGGCATTACATCGGAATATTTCAGTGTGCTCAAGCGGCGACTGCTAACAGGGAAAAATACCAAGAAGTGACCAGATTGCGAGTAATTATTACATTTCTTAAACCAGATTAAGCATTATTGTAGAAAAAAGGTTTATATTTGCATTTAATTAGTAAGTAGCTCACAAAAATTAAACGAGATATATTAACCAAGCTGCTACAAGGGTTTGCAGCTAATTATATCGCATTTATCATATTGTTGATTTTTTTCGAGCGACTTATTAGACGAAAAAAAAATTTCTTTCAACTATAAACCGACAAAAGCTTATGAGGAAACTTTTACTCACTCTGGCCACAGTCTTAATGACTGCGTCAGCTTTCGGCACAATGAAGGTGCCTATGAAAAAAGACGGCTCTATCAAGCCGGGCGTTCCCGGTCTGAAAACACAAACGATCGGCACCCTCAAGACCCCGTCGATTGCTGCAAAAACAATAGCGACAAGAGCTGCAGCCGACGATTTCGGTGCAATCACAGAGGCTCCGGAAGGAAAGACCGTAACAATGCTTGGAGCATCAAATACATTCTATATTTATTATGACCAGGTAGAGATGGATGAAACTTACGGCATTGCCTACGAAGGCATATGGACCGACAATGGAGAAGTCTATCTCAAAAACCCTATCAGCATGCTCGACTGGGATACATATATCAAAGGCACAGTGACTGATGAGGGATTACAGTTCGACTTTCCCCAGCCCCTCTATAGATCGGTATACGATGATGAGTCGTTTGACCTATATGTTGACGTTCTCGAATATGCCGAAGTAGAGTCGCCCGATGATCCTGACGAGTATTTAACAACATTCATCCCGACTGAGGAAACCAGAAGTATCATATTCACGAAGGAAGCTGACGGAAGCTATATGATGGAAGACGAATTTATGCTTGGTGTGACTTGCGAGGGTAAATGGCAGGGTTATGGAGAGATGGGTCTCACCCTCATTCCTTTCAATGCTACCCCTACCGCAATTCCTGACGGAATTGAGTACGACTATTCCTATATCGTTGCTGACGAATTCACAGGCTGGGACCACACAGTGCTCCGTCCTATCGGAATCGGGGAAAAGGATGGCGTCACATATATCACCGGCCTTGCCAGCGGCATGCCCGATGCTGTGATATACGGAACTTTTGACAAGGAGAATAATACTCTTACTATCCCTTCTGACCAGTTCCTTGGAAAATACTACAACCACTATATCTTTATGATGGCCGGAATTGGAAGATCATACTATGACGAATTCTGGGAAGAAGAAATGTATTCTTTCGACATAATTGACGACCCACTCGTCTTGAACTTTGATCCCGAGACAAACACTTATCGTCCGGTCATCCCGGAAGGCAACGATTACTCATACGTAATATTCAACTTCGGCAATCTCGAAACTTATCCTTGCGAGTACTATGCAATTGACCGCATTTATTCTCAGGGAGAGATCACCGACTATGCCCCCATCGCACCGGAAATTCTCTTTGTCAGTGATATTGAGTTTATGGATCCTGAATACAGCTACTCATTTGAGTTCAATATTTACGGCGACAACAAGGCCGGCCAAATCTTATGGGACAACAATATCTACTACAATATCTTCATCAACGGAGAACTCTACACTTTCACTTCTGAGGAATATCCAGAACTTGCAGAGGAAGGGTATCAAGAATTGACAGACATACCGGTGCTCCTTAACGTGGGCGACGATATTTATTCCGGCGGCAACTATCATGGTGTGGCATTGAAGCGTAAGGATATAGAGACAATTGGCGTTCGTGCTCTTTACATTGACGGAGAGATAAGAGGAGAAAGCGAAATTGTGACAGTGAATACACTCGGCGAAACTGTATCTGTAGGCCAAATGGGTATGACATCCGGAGCAAAGACAGAATTGTTTGATCTTAACGGCAGAAAGATCTCCAGGCCGGTCAACAATGGAGTGACAGTAAAGCGCACCACACTCGAAGACGGAAGCGTTCGCGTAGAGAAGCTCATCAAACGCTGAAAGACGGCTTCAACTACTCAGCTAATACAGAAAAAAGATACTTAATTTAAATTTAAAGAAAGGCTTCCAGCAATGGAGGTCTTTCTTTTTGCTATCTCTTCTATATTGAAATGACTTGTTTCCAATGAGAATAATAAGAACTTCGACAAAAAAAACTTGCAATTAAGGAATTTTTAATATTTTTTTTGTAAATTTGCACTATGAAAACAATATTTGGATTCAGCACCTCACGTAAGAGTCTGATAATAGACTATATAATGATAATAGTCGGCATATTCATGTATGCTTTTGGCTTCTGCGCCTTCATTCTTCCCCATAAGATTGTGATGGGAGGTTTGACCGGTGTTGGCACACTCGTATATTTTGCAACCAACGAGACAATTCCAGTTGCCGTAACCCAATATGCCCTCAACTTGTTGTTGCTTGGATTCGCATTCAAAATAGTAGGCAAGACATTCGTGATACGCACCATCTTCGGCGCGACTGTAATTTCTCTCGCTATCGGTGTTGGAGAATCCTTTTTTATGAGTCTCGGCCATCCAATTCTGCAGGATATGTCGCTGAGCGCTATCTTAGGAGCGATAATCTGCGGTCTCGGCGTAGGAACAGTATTGATCCATAACGGATCAACCGGAGGCACAGACATTGTAGCCTCAATGGTCAACAAGCTGAGCAATGTCAGCATAGGGCGTGCGATGGTAATCACAGACATGGTGATAGTATCAAGCAGCATTTTTCTGCCGTTTGACGGTTCGATTGGAGAGCGTCTGGAAGCACGCATACCAATCATTGTATATGGATATGTTGTGACGTTCGTTGCATCCTATTGCGCCGATATGATCGTAGTAGGCAATCGTCAGGCTGTCCAGTTTATCATATTCAGCCGTGAATGGCAGACTATAGCCGATGCAATCAACAACGACGCGAAGCGCGGAGTAACAGTACTGGACGGAGAAGGATGGTACAGCAAAAAACCTATCAAAATTCTGATGGTTTGGTGCCGCAAAATTGAGGCTCCGGGCATAATGCGACTTGTCAAGGGAATAGATGATGACGCTTTTATAACGCAGGGAGCAGTGAATGGAGTCTTCGGGAAAGGATTCGACATGTATAAGGTAAAAATAAAGACAAAGAAGAACCATACCACTAAAGTCGAAGAAACTCCTTGACCCTTCGCTCCCTCAACTCTTAACTCTTAAACTTCTCAACTTCATTATTCAATAATAACCAACAACAAAAAAACTATGAAGAGACTGTTTCTCTTGTCCGCCCTCATGGTGTTGTGCTCAGCAGCCTGGGCCAACTATGTATGCCGCGGATCTGTTTTTGACAAGCAGGGAGAACCCCTGATCGGAGCGACCGTAGCAGTGCCAGGCACCGCAACGGCTACAGCTGTCGACATCGACGGTAATTTCTCGCTCTCAGTTCCTGACAATACGAAGGAGCTAAAAATCTCCTACGTCGGCTATCAGGACAAGACAGTGAAAGCTCAGCCTGAAGTAGGACGTGTGATCCTTGAAACCGAGACTACGATGCTTCAGGACGTGGTAATCACTCAGTCTGTAGCTGTAGCTCGTAAGACTCCGGTGGCAGTTTCTGCTATCACCGCAGGACAACTTGAGGCAAAACTCGGTAATCAGGAACTTCCTGAAATCCTCAAAACTACACCGGGTGTATGGGCTACCAAGGATGGTGGTGGCTTCGGCGATGCCAAAATCAACATCCGCGGTTTTAAATCTCAAAATACTGCGACCATGGTCAACGGTGTACCCGTCAATGATATGGAATGGGGTGGCATCTACTGGTCAAACTGGAGCGGCCTCGGTGACATTATGTCTTCCATGCAAGTGCAGCGTGGTCTTGGCGCCACTATGATCTCAACTCCGTCTTTCGGTGGCACAATAAATATGATCACCAAAGGTCTTGACGCTAAAAAAGGCGGAACAGCATGGTATGGCCTTGGCAATGATAATTCCATGAACTATGGTATCTCATTCTCAACCGGCCTTATGGACAACGGATGGGCTATAACATTCTTGGGTGCACGCAAGACAGGCGATGGATATGTGCAAGGCACTGCCTATGAGTCTTACAATTACTTCCTGAATGTCTCCAAGCGTCTCAACGACAACCATCAATTGTCACTTACAGTCACAGGCGCTCCTCAGACTCACTACAAGAGAAATTCCTCCGATGGTCTGACAATCGAAGGATGGCAGGATGTAGCAAACTACATGCCTAAGGGTCAAGCCTACCGCTACAATCCTACATACGGTCTTGGCCTCAACGGTGAGCAGAAGGCTTCACAGTATAATGTCTACAATAAACCTGTAGGAATGCTGAAGCATATCTGGCAGATCAACCATAAGTCTTCTCTGACAAGCGTAATCTATGCATCTATAGGCTCCGGCTATGGCTCAAGCGGCCAGGGTGCGCAGATCGGAACATCCTCATCTACATACTATAGCTACTGGTATGGATCATCAAACGGCAACCTGAATTGGAGAACTATTGAAAACAATGGTGTCACATATAGCCTTCGTCACGGAAACGGTATGTTCGCATATGATCAGATCCAGCTCATGAACCAGGCAAGCACAACCGGTTCTCTGATGGTTATGTCAA
>CAYSMP010000036.1:0-27074 GCA_964432215.1 uncultured Sangeribacter sp. | reverse complement strand
GCGAATGAATATCCGAAAAATCCACGTCCCGGTTTGTCATAGCTTTGATCCATCAAATCTATATCAGCTGTCTGGTGAAACCATACGTCGCGCCCATTTGTGAGTTCATTTTCACGTAGGTCGTCAAGAAATGTCAGGAAATCTCTCGCACTGCCAATACGATATGGATCCTCCTGTGTGCCAGAACCTGAGCGAAGCGAAAAATAACCTTTTGCCTCACTCACTTTCATTATCTGATCATCCTTCACTACAATTCGAAGCATTCCTTCGAGAGGCATACCTTCAGAATTAGAAAAAGTAAGCAAATAATCTCCATCTTCAAGGCTTGAAGATGCTGACATATGCAGTCCGCATCTAACGCTTGATCCCTGATGACGCAGTTCTGCATGGTATGTTTCCAGATCAAAGAATCCTTTCTTCAAGTTTGCATATCCAATCTTTGATATCAGATCGCCGTCAAGCAGAGCGGGGTCAATATCGAATGAGGAGATGCGGGAGTCTTCATTTTCTTCCACTGATGAATTGGTGGGAAAGTCTGGTATGTTGTCTGAGCAGCTGCCTGCAAGAAAAGCGAGGGCAACCAATGAATATATGTATCTTTTCATTTCTTTTCTCATTATTTACGCATCATTGAAAATGTTGGTATTGGGTATTGCACATCCTCCGAAAGGTAGCTGGAGAGCATCCAATAGCTGGTATACTTCGAAGAAACGTCCCACCCATCATCGACATCTTTATAGTATTTCGGATTGTTGAGGTCTTTTCCATCTACGAGATATGTCTGGTCCGTCAGGTGATAAGAAATTTTATCCGGACCCTTCCCATCTCTACGCACCACACCTGAGCCGAATTGGAGTGTGCCGATATCATGTCCATCCCAACCGGTGCCTGCAAGTACACAGCGGATGCAACCGGCAAGCTCGTCATAATGCCCGGCAAAGGGTTTTACTTTTCCATTCCCTTTTCCTGCATTCAGGCAGTCTGTTATGATAGATTGCTCATGGAGAGTACCGACAAGACCACCTGTTCGGTCACCATTGGCATTTACTGTACCACTGTTGATGCATTGCGAGATTATCACAACATTCTCCTCAAACTCGGCACATGTCTTCCAAACAGCGTTTACTCCGCCAACAAAACTTGCAGCTGCTCCTGCGATGACAAAAGGAGCTGCCGCGCCTCCGGTGGCAACCATTGCTCCTACCGAAGCAACCGTTCCGACTGCTATGCACACGCCTCCGATCACCTGATGGAATATTTCTTTCCCCTCAGCTAATTTTTCTACCTTTTCCATTCTTTCGATCCTGCATTCATTCAGTGCATCGTTGAATAGCTTATCATCGTCTGCCCATGTATACCAATCTGCAAGATCAGAAGTATAAGAGCCGTGAGTATAAAGCTGCTGTATGCCGGCGCCGGCATATTTGAAATTAGCGGCGTCACCGCGAATACCATTGAAATTTTTACTTATTGCATCAGCCAATTCCAGAGTCTGTGCCTTGATGGCCTCAGACACTTCTTCGCTGCTTTCTCCAGATATGAATCCATCTATTCCTTCACTCCATAATACCATATCGGAGGCGTGGAGTAGCCAGTCGAAACTGATTTCACTGAATTCAAGAAGAGCAGAAATTGTATGTACTGATTCCTCGAGGAATGGCATCGCGATGGACAGTGCAGGCCCGATGACCGACATGGCAATTTCAGCACTTCCGATCACACACTCAGCAATACTCCATCCTGTCCATTCCTTAGGATCACCTACTTCTCCTACTATGCCTCCCACATTCTGACCGTTGGTATTTTCCACTTTTGAATTCTGAGAGCAATAGTGGATGATCATATTATTGCCCCCAAGAGCCAAGATGCCGGCAGTGTGATGGCCGGTGCCAGTGATTTCTCCGAAATTATCATTGATTGCGATAGAGCAGAAAGTACTCTTTCCTATGATTCCTGCGGTGTAGTCTACTCCGGTGACATTGCCTGTATTGACATTGTTATGAGCCACGCAAACGGATGTGTTTCCAGCAATTCCAGCTACGTATGAATCTCCAGTCACTTTGCCGGAATTGAGCGAACCAAAACTTCCGAATTGGCTTTCACCATTGATACCTCCTACGAAACGACTGCCATTGATCTCGCCGCTATTCTCGCAGTAGCGGAATGCAGCATCATTATAGACTAATCCTGTATTCTCGTCACCCATGATGCGGGTGCTTCCAAGCATACCTCCTACACCATCTTTCCCTGTGATGGAGCCCGCGTTTTGGCATCCTGTGATGAATGCCACTCCGGAGCCTCCAACAATACCTCCAGTGCCAATGGCAGCATTGCTTTTGTCATTGTCGGAATATGAATCGCCACCAATGATTTCTGCGAGATTCTTGCAAGAAGTGGCGTAAATGGTGTCGCATGAGCCTATTATGCCACCTGCTCCTGAAAATCCACTTTTGATCTTTCCATTATTAGTGCAAGAGTTGACTGATGTCAAAGAATAGGCTGAGCTGCCTCCGATTATGCCGCCGATGTTATAGTCTCCAGTGATGGTAGAATTCTCATTATGGCATTCGTATAAAGCGATTTTTGTGTTCATATCCACGATGCCGATTATTCCTCCAATTCCTAAGGAGCCATTGGAGCCGGAAATTGAAGAGTTTTTGACGACACAATTTGTCACTTCCGATCTGTCGCGATGAGCCCCGGAGGTGATTACCGCTCCGACAACACTTCCCACACCAAAATTACCGGAGAATTCACAGTCGGAAATCGTGACGCCATCAATTTTTGCCTTGTGGATGTATCCGAAAAGTCCTATAGCTGGCGAGTGGTCGCGTAGACTCCAGATGTTGCTGAGGGTTGCACCTAAATAGTTGCTGCGGAAAGGGAGGTTGACATCGTTGCCGATGGGTTCCCAACCGTAGCGATGGTCGGTGAAAAAGCAAGCATCGTCCATGTCGATGTCTACAATCTGCTTGATATAAGTGTCTTCAGTGAAGAGAGAATTGGTAACGTCACTGTTCACTTTGTGGGCGAGAGTCATCAGATGGTCGTAGCTGCTGACGATATAAGGATCATCAGCAATCCCGCTTCCACTAAGTCCAATCTGGGAATCGTAATGGCTTGTGACTGTGATTCTACCATTTTCAGCTGTGATGGAACACCCAAGTCCAAATTGGCGCTTCTCAATATTGTGCTTTCCATCTTCTGAGACAATCGGAGTGATGGGATATTCAATATATAGAAGCTGATAGTCTCCTTCTTTCAGTCCAGTCTCAAGATTGAACGTGGATTTGCCATTGGCTCTCGAATGTGAACACTTACGGGAAATCACACTGTTGTCGGGAGCAAGGATTTTGATATCGCAATTGCTGGCATCAAAATCGTCGGTCTCGTTGGTAAGGAAAAACTCACGGATTCTGCCCTCGAAATTGTCAAGGCCTGGATAGTTAGGTTCGTCAGGCTCTTTGTTATTATCGCTGCAAGCTGAGATGCAAGTCAGGAGGCAAAAAACGTAAAGCCATGGAAAATAAGTTTTCTTTATCATTGCTAAATCGTTGTAGTATGTTTGTGTTCTTTGAATGATTTGATACTACAAATTTAGCTTTTTTCAGTTAGCAAACTATCATAAAAGATGCGACAAAAAACTTTTTCGAATGCGACAATTTTCAAATTATTGATTATCAGCGTTGCGGATTTCGTTGGCAGCAGTTCTATATTGTGAGGGTGACATATCAAAACGATCCTTAAACGCGCGTTGGAGTGTACGCGCTGTGCCGAACCCAAGTCTCGTCGCTAAGTCGCTGATTGACTCGACAGATTCTGAATCAAGAACGCGTCTGGCTTCTTCAAGACGGAATGAATTTATATAGGAATGTACCGAACTATCGCGCTCAGTACGGATCAGCTGAGCCAATGTGTCCTGATTTACCCCGAGATATTCGGCAAGTTCCTTTCGGCTGAGTCCCGGATCAGTATACGGTTGCTCAGTGACCATATATCTGTCAAGACGTGTAATTTCAGATAATGCTTCTGCTTTTTCAGTTGCTTCAGGTAAGGAACGCAAAAGTGGCATCTCGGCGCGGTCGTATTCATGTAGTCGTTCCACTAAGAGACGGTTGCGTTTCCTTTCATTCACTGCATGACGAAGAGTGACTCCAAATAAAATAAGGAGTAGAATGGAGACTGATCCAAGGCCTATGAGTCGAATTGTATTTGTGCGTCTCTCCTTGCGGTCAAGCTCAGTATGGTATAACACTGTCAAATCATGAAGTCTGCTGTCGGTAAGTTTCGATGAAAGGGAGTCATGATATGCTATGTATTTCGAATATGTCTTAGCACTCTCTTCGTGTAAGCCGGCCGCACTCAATACTTCTGCCTTTAGTTGCAGGTCACGAAGGTAGAACCAAGGAAAGCACCGATGGGTCTGAAGGAGAGTATCTACATCGGCAAGAGCTCCCGAAAAGTCTCCTTGTGATGTCAGGAATCTACTTCTTATATCATAGAAATGCTCATAGGCACGGGCAGGCAAATCTTTCTGGATATATATCACGGCACTGTCAAGCAGCAGACGAGCATTTTGAGCTTCACCTTGAAGGTATGCATTTTCTGCCTTGAAAGCTAATGCAGTAGCTGAGAAGTGCCCTGTAGGATCAGTCCACGAGTTTTCTATAATATTTTGTCTTACAGTCTCAGCATATCGGTTTCCGGCTTCCATCATAACTGCTGTGTCTGAATTAGCCCTTGCTATTATGTGAAGCCATTCGTCAAGACTTGTAGATGTACCGAAATGTGTGCCTGACTGAAGTGGATTTGTTGCGTAAGGGATAGCGGACAAGGCTTCCTGTTGCGCACGGTCAGATTGCGAAAGTTTATAAAGTATCTGAGCTCTTACTCGTTTTGCCATAGCCATAGCGAGAGAATCCATCATTTCTTCTGCCTCCTTCTGCATTTTGACTGCAAGAGAATCTGCTTCGGCATATCTACCGTCGGAGAATAGGCGGTCGATAAGCACATTGACGGCTCCAAAATAGCAAGCATCTTTTTGAGTCTTTCTCATGCTGTCTACGATAGCCTCAATTTGCGGGATTACCGACGCCTCTCCAGGGTTCAAGTTCTGAAGATGCTGTACGGTAAGCACCCTTCTTAAAGCTATATCATGGTCATAGCTTTCGTTGCGGTCATTGCATGCCGCGATTATAGTTGCTATCAAGGTAGTCAGAAATAACAAGAGGTGATTACATTTCATGTGCCATTAAATTTGAAACATGGGTGCAAAGTTAATCAAAAATTTTGGAAAAGAAAAAGAATCAGCCGGGATTACCATCAGGAGTTGGATCCGTGACTATGACAGGTTTTCTGTATGCGGTTTCCAACATTCTTGTCAGATTGTCTACAGCATCTTTTCGGGCTTGACGTATTGTGCCGTTTGAGTATAGGCGAGCTATAGATTTGGTTTTCAGTTTGGCCTTTACTCTGTTTTCTTCCTCCAATGTAAACTTATTCGTCCTCAATATAGCCATTGGTCCGATAGCTTTCGTATCAATCACTTGCCAGGAATTTTTTTCAGTGGATTCGAAAACTTCAACAATTTCCCTGGGGAGCATAATTCTTATGGTATCGCCCGATTCGTCGATATCCAGATGTTCTATATCGAAAGAGATGCTGCCACTCTGTTTTTGGACAGCAAAAATGACCTTGAAGTTGACGGTGTCGAGCACTGGAACTTCATTGTATATCTCCATTGTGCATAGACGCACCATCTCATTTACGTCTCCCGGACGCGATGGGAAGACTTCTATCTCATCCGGACGATGGAAATAGCGGTAGAGCTGCCATCCAAAGAAGCCTATGACAGATATAATTACTATTGGTATTATATATTTAAGTACTTTAGTCATAATTGCTTAAGTTAAAGTCGCCGGATGGTGTTTTTTCATCGCTGAAACGGATTGAGGCCGTATACCCTGCGTTCCGAAAAAGATTTTCGAAATAAGTGCGTGCCTTTTTGCGAGCAGTCTGGTTTAGGCGTTGCTTGTATTCAGGATTTCCTTCGAGTTCCTTTTTTAGTTCTTCATTTGCCTTTTCTTTCATCTTTGCCCGTTCTTGGGAACTTATCTCTGTTCGGAATAAGCCGACGTTTTCATATTCTTTTTTCATCTCCATATCTCGGCCGGCGATTTCTATTTGGATTGGAGGTAGAGTCACTCTGACGGTCTTATTTTCCTCATCAAAAAATAGGTCATCGGGAGCGAGGAGGTTCATGTCTATGAAGGCCTTGAGATACGTGTCGTAGGAATAGACAGCTATTCGTTTCCCAACTTTATACCAATCAGTACGCTCTGTTTTGACTGTTTTGGTCACAGCAAGAGAAGCGAAATCCATACGGTTGACCTGACGGATTTCTTCGTACAGTTGTGTATGGTCAGGAGCTTGCTCCCGAGAGCATGCAAAAAGAAAAAGGATGACCAAGAATGTATTGATTACTTTTATTTTAGACATGATTTACCTTGATTGATCCTGATGAAGTGTGATGTAAAGTGATGTATGAGGCTGGGTGATAGTCAGGGCTTACTTTTGCCTACCGGAGGTTCGGTGAGTGTGATCTTTACGATTGTAGTTCGGTCGACGCTTCTTGCGATTGCTTCCTCAAAGTGATCCATGTATTTGGGAAGGAAGCGTTCGCATAGTAGACGGAGTGCAAGAATTTTTTCATTTATGTCAGTTACGAACTCAGCTTTCCCGATAGCTATAGCTGAATTGAAATACTCGGTGAAGTTATTTTTTTCTTCCTCGAATTTCGGAGAGCATTTGCTGACGGCAGAAATGCTCACAACTGGATTATGCTTTATGCAATCGATTTTCTCTCCTTCATCGGCACAATGAAAATAGAAAGTATTTTCACCATTTCTGATAAGTGATAGGGGAAGTCCATACGGAGAGCCGTCGGGACGGGTGAAACTGACGGTCACATAAGGAGCTTTATCAAATACATCAAGTGCCCAAGCGGCATCCTTCTGCCGCGAAGCCTTTCTCATTGGTCTCATATAAATATAATCAAAATGTTCTTTTATTGAAGTGGTTTAGTCTTATTCTTTATTAGATGTCGTCAGGCTTTCGAGTGGATTTTCCTTAAGAATATACCCTGACGAGCCAAAAGAACACTGAAGATTAATAAAAAAGAATCTTCAGTTTAACTCTTCATTGTAATTTTTAGAATTCGTAAATAAGTTTAAACAACTTCATTGCAAAGTTAACGAAAAAAATCAAATGAAGTTGTATAAACTTATTATTTTATTAAGATTTCATCAGATTTTCAAGTGGATTTGCTTTAGCTTTGCCGGAGCCAATTTTCTTTATGAAGAAGGAGCCAATTCAATTGAGTGAGCTTAGAAGGAAGGCTTGCTCGCATTATGCCGACCATGTTCGAATACCTGAAAGGAATGCAGCTATTGTGATGTTAGAGTCTACTAAGAAACAATTAGTAGATGCGGGCTGAAACATTACAGCTTGCTTATGGCGAGTTTATATCCGATACCTCTGACGTTAAGAAGATCGAGATCGGTTGACTTGGAAAGGTATTTCCGTAGTTTGTAGATGAACCCATGCAGGCGGTTTAGGTTGGTGTAGTCGTCATTCTGCCATATTCGATACATCAGAGTCTTTGCCTCTACCACTTCATTGGGATGCCGAAACAATTCATCAATAATTATAGCTTCAATATGCGACAGTTCAAAATTGGATTCACCGACACTCAGTTTTTGACAAGCAAAATCGAGAGAGCAGTCGCCCAAAGACAATTCTGAATCTTCCACTTTGCCAAATCTATTTCTATTTAACAAGGCTTTAATGCGCACTATGAGTTCCATAATCTGAAATGGCTTGCGGATATAATCGTTGGCTCCAAGTTCAAACCCTTTCACCACATCGTCTATCGAAGTGCGTGCCGTGAGGAATAAAACTGGAATCCCAGGATCCATTAGTCGGATAAATCTAACCATCTCAAAACCGGACACTTTAGGCATCATTACATCAGCCACAACGATATCGGGGTCGCAAGCTTTGTAATTCTTCAAACCTTCTTCACCATTTGATGCGCAAACAACGTCGAATCCTTCCCGGGTGAGAGCATCTTCAATTATGAATGACAGTGTGGAGTCATCTTCCACCAACAATACTTTATCTTTCTTCATTTCCATTGAATTTGATAGTGAATTCCGTTCCTTTATTTAGAATGCTTTCGACCTTGATACTCCATCCATGCAGCTCCACTATTTGTTTCACATAGTAAAGACCAAGACCATAACCGCCTACCTCATATCGATCCCCGTCAGAGACTCGATAAAACTTATCAAAGATGTAGGGAAGAGAGGATTTTGCAATGCCAATTCCATTGTCGGCTATCTTCATTGATTTTGAATCTGATGAGATACAGATTTCTACAGTATCATAGGAGTATTTGACTGCGTTGTCGAGCAGATTAGAAATCATATTGCCGAAATGCAAGGTATCGGCATAAATCTCAATATTATCGGGTATATCAATGGCTACTTTTACAGGTTTGTTGGCTTTCATCTCAATCATACCGGATATTTCTTCTACAAGTGGTTTGACTTTGACAACCGTGGTATTGAGATTCATATTGTTAAATCTCTCCATACTCATAGAAAGAATATTCTCAATCATGCCGGAAAGATGGCTCAACCGCTGGAGTATAATATTAAGAAACTTACGGTTTCTTGTCTCGTCGCTTTGGTTATAGTATCTGAGCATAGAGTCAGCTGCAGAGTATGCCACGGCAATCGGAGTCTTAAGCTCATGCGTCATATTATGAGTGAAATCATCCTTCATCTGATCTAATGAACGGAGCTGCCTGATAATTCCGAGAAGATATAGTGACAAATACAAGAAAATACCTATAACAAGAATGAATGGAATTATTATACCCCACATCCTTGATAGTACCTTTCCGGGCATAGGAGATACAAATACGTCATATGTTGGCGGTTTTTCTTGAGGTGTAACCCGGAGTTGGGTCTTCCATAAATACTCTTGTTTTGAAGGAGGGAAATCAATTGGCATTATCTCAGCGAAAGAAGGAAACAGGCCATGTCTGTTAAGTTCAGCACGGAATATACTGTCAAGTATTTTATAATTCGTATTTGATTTATCTTCCGGAAACTCAAGACCAAAACGCAAGAGACTCGCAAGAGATGTCCTTATAGTGTCTGATCTGTCAGATGCGGAAATTATGCCCCCCTTCTGTTGAGCTATTTCCATAAATGCATTAAGCCGGACAAAAGCTTGAGCTGCTTTTTCACTACTTTCCATTCTACTTATGAGTTCAAGGACATCTGCATTTTCAGCACATGTCCTGACTATTTCCATTGTCTTTATTTTCTCATGCTCGTATAGCAAAAATAGGTTATACGCAGCAGCGAACACCGATATTATAGCTAACGATAAGCATAATGTCATAATCTTTTTCAAGTGTTTCATGTTGCAAAAATAATGTTTTTTTTCTAACATTCCCTAATAAACTAAGACTAACTAAGACTAAAGGAGGATTTACTAAGACTATTGTAATCGTTTTATCTGTAATTTTGCGTCAGTAGTAGCTTGTAAAAATTAATGATATGATACTCTCGCAGTTATTATATCAAGACCCTTACAGCTGCTTGGTTAATATATGTCGTTTAATTTTTATGAGCTATTTAATTAAAAATTCATAAGTATGAGACAAGAAAAATTCAAAGTATTCATGATTGCACTCAATAGAGTAAAGGCAATCTTGCTCCTACTGGTTGCGGTTACTAATGTCGAAGCTAAAAGATTGCCCGAAAATGCGGTTCCATTTATCCTGGATTCGCATGTATATATTCAAGCAACTATGGCCGATTCTGTTAACGTGTCGCTAATATATGATACTGGAGCAGACAGGCTGTATCTTGATAAAGATTATATGGAAATTTCTAATTTTGGGAAGTTGCCGCTTAAAAAAGGGCGGGCTAAGATGGGGGGAGCAGGGAATAATGGTGTGCAGACAATTCCTATTATTACAGATACAATTATTGTATCTTTTGGGAACATAAGGCACAAAGAAACAATTACTCCAATTATCAATCTACGTGAAATCTTGGGACGCCATACTGATGGAATGATTGGAAACGACGCTGTTTTTAAAAAACCATTAATCGTCAATTATACAGATGGCTATCTTCTACAAATAGACTTACTCACCGATTCAATATTGGACGGCTATACTAAACTGCCTGCGAGCTTCAATGACAATAGAATTGATATTGATTTGGAGCTAAGGATAGACTCTGTGCAGACAATTAAAGGTGCTTTTCGTCTTGACCTTGGATGTGGCTCTACATTAATACTTACGAATGAAGTACTCAAAAAGATAAGTCTTAATGGGAAAAAAACAGCAGACTGCTATTATTCTAATATGGGTGTCGGTGGAGATGGATCGGATATAACTTTTCGTGCTGATTCTTTTAAGTTTCTTGACGAACTTAATGACATTGTTGTTTCTGCATCTTATAATACAGAAGGAGCATTGTCTTCACGTCCACATGTTGGTATTATTGGGAATGAAATACTTCGGCATTATGATTTGATAATTGATGGGCCAAATAACGCAATATATGCAAGAAAGAATTCAGATAATAATACCGACTATCAACATAGTTCTAAAACTCAAATGGGTTATATTGATCGTACAGATATTTGTGATGGTTGGATTGTAAGCAGTATCTATGATAAAGGTATTGCTCAGCAAGCAGGATTTGAGATTGGAGATGTAATACTGTCAATCAATGGTCGGCCCGTTAATGAGATTTCTTGGGAAGAACAAAGAAAAGGACTTGGTTTAGAGGATGAAACCATTTACATTGTGAGAAAAAGTGATGGAGAAATTGTCACCTATATATTGAACATTAAAGAAGAAATTGTCTAAATCAATATGAAACATAGATCACTTAAAGCCTTTCTTTTGTTTATGAGCCTATGTATAAGCTCATGCACCACCTTCCCCCTTTCTTAACTCAGGAGGGCATGTAGATTCATATATTGGAAACGTCATTAGTGGTTCTTGGGTTAAACTTGCATTCTTCTTATCCTTTGGTGAGACGGTGACAGAAATTGGAGTTGCGGATGGTTGGTGTGGCGTTTTCGATTGCGTAGCGGAGGGCTTCTTCTTCGCCTACGAGGACGCAGAGACGACTGGCGCGGCTTACTCCGGTGTAGAGAAGGTTGCGGTATAGCATCGGTCGGTGAGCCATAGTGACAGGGAAGACTATGTTTTTTACTTCAGAGCCTTGTAGTTTGTGGACGGTTGTTGCATAGCCGAGAGTCAGTTCGCTGAGTTCACTGCGGAGATACGTGCTACGGTTTCCATCGGCGTATTCCACTACCATAGTCTGTTCTTCAGGATTCACCTCGATTATCCTTCCGGTCTCCCCATTATAGACTCCGCGGTCTTTTGAATTCGAAGTCTGCATCACGGGGTCGCCAAGACGGAAAGTGGTTTCACCTCGTTTCAACGCCGGACCTTCGGGGTTCAATCTTTGCTGAAGATCCATATTCAGTTGTTTGGCCCCCAATGGTCCGATTTGCTGGGGTGTCACTACGAGTATCTCATTAGAGGGCACTCCCTTATCACGTGGCAATTCTTCTGCTACGAGAGTCAATATGCGGTCATGAATCCGTTTGGCAGTCGATTCCGGTATTATCATGAAATCGCTTTCCGGATACGATTCCGGAATTTCTCCGGAATTTATGGCCTTGGCACTTTCTGCTATTCTGCTTCCTTCTTCCTGCCGGAAATTTTCATTCAGTCTTGCCACAGGGATAGTGGGAGCTTCTATCATATCCCGCATCACATTTCCGGCTCCGATTGCCGGGAGTTGATCTACATCGCCCACCATTATTACCTGTGTACCCGGACCTACAGCGTCAAGAAGATGATTGAAGAGCACCTGCTCCATCATTGATCCTTCGTCGATTATAAGAACATCCGTTTCTATCTGCTTTTTATGGTAACCTTCACCTTGACGATAACCAAGAAGGCGATGTATAGTTGAAGCTTCCCGTCCGGTCAGAGATGTCATCCGTTTGGCCGCTCTTCCTGTAGGAGCACAGAGGGTGACATGTTTTCCTTCTTTTTCCAAAACGTCTATCACAGCGCGTAGCACTGTGGTTTTACCTGATCCTGGTCCACCGGTCAGAACAGAGACAGGAGCGTTGAGTAAGGTTTCTATGGCTTCAATCTGCATTGGGGAATAAGCTATACCATTACCGTCAGTGGTTGGTATATCTGACACGTTGATCTTCTCTGGTGCATTTTTTGCAAGCGCAAGGAGTTTTTCGGCTCCTTCCTTCTCTGCGTTATAATATACAGGGAGGTAAAGGACTCCACGGCTTCTTACAATTCTGCCATCATCTATTGTAGCATCTATTTGTTTTTCGATTTCCTCTTTGGGCACTCCGGTGAGATTCGATGCATACGATAGCGCTTCCGGTATTGTTGCAAACAGGTGACCATCATCGGCTAAGTGCTTAACTGCACCCACAATGGCCGCTTGCAGCCTCCGTGGATCGTCGGGCGCAAATCCAAGAGCTTTACCTATCTTGTCAGCCGTATGGAAATGGAGTTGCCAAACATCCTCCACCATATAATATGGATCGGTGAGGATGACTGATTCAGCACGTTTTCTGTATTTGCCCAATATTCGGTCTATATACATCTCGCTGATGCCGCATGAAAAAAGGAAAGCGAGGAGAGGGAGAGGATATTTTATGTTTTGGAGACTTTCTGAAGCTTTCTGTGCGCGTGCCTCTCCCAGGCCTTTTATCTCACCGCATTTTTCGGGATTGTCTTTAAGAATTTGGAGAGTGTCTTTGCCAAATGCGTCTACAAGCCGACGGGCGTAGGCTGGGCCTATGCCATCTGTGAAGTCGGAGGCAAGGAGACGTTCTATGCCTTCGGGGGTGATTTTTTCGGATAATATGTTGTGTGTGTCTTTCATAGAAATAGAACGTTTGAAGGAGCCGAAAGGATTATGCCTCTATTTCATAAATGTGTGCGACTGTTGGGAAACCGCTGTCCCATTAAAAATAGTTTGTGAGGACGAGAGTGCGGGAGCCGCTGTAGTCGCGGAATTCGCAGAGGTTAATGCTGCTGTAGAATGCGGCGAGGCACGAGTACTGCATTAACCGTGTGCAAGGACTTTTCGGGGAAAGAGCTTACTCAAATGGTATTGTGGAAGGTTATGTAAACAAACTCAAAACTACCAAACGTATTCTATATGGTAATACAAAACTGCCACTTCTGCAGAGAAAGATGATAATGCCTCGATGGCTCTTCAACTAAAGTGAGTTAGAACCACTTTTTTAGGGAAATACATTTTCAAGCTCAGAAATCGACGGACTGACACAATAGCTGAGTAATTACAGTTTTACAAATTATTTCTGAAACTATATATGGGGATTTAAGTCATTGATTGTCTTTTGCTATTATTTGCTTATATCAGAAAAATTCATTATCTTTGCAATGGATTCGAGAGGATTGGAATCAATTTCAAATATCAATGGCTAACTACAAACTATGGAGAAGAATTACGATATTTTTATTAGTTATCGACGTAAGGGTGGTGCCCATTATGCCCGTATTCTTAAGGCGGAGCTTGAGAAACGAGGTTATCGCGACCGTGTGTTTCTTGATTATGATGAGCTTAAAGATGGTCGTTTTGATCGACGTATCATGGATGCTATCGTAAGTGCTCCTATATTTATCTTCATCCTCTCCCCCGGTTCTCTTGAACGCTGCATCTATGAAGATGATTGGGTGCGTCAGGAGATTCTCTACGCCATGGAGAAGGAACGCCATATTATCCCAATAAATTTTGATGGGCTTTTCCAGGGCTTCCCGTTGTCGGTGCCTGCTGAAGTGAAAAATGCCTTAAGCCAACACCAATTCACCAAAATCGACAGCGAGTCGCTATTAAATGTGTCTGTCGACCAAATGATAAAGGATCGCATCGCTCCGATCATTGCCCCACATCAGCTTTATTCCAAACCTCTTGGGGCAGAAATTGTGATAATCCCCGATGCAGATTGCACCATCTACCGTCTTGGGACTCTTCTAGCAAAGGCTTCCAAGGACACTGAAATTATCATCCATCTTCTTAAGGGAAATCATATGCTTGAATTTATCAGCGTTAAATATCCTGATATCAAGGAGAAAGTTAAAATTACTGTCCATGACAATGATTATACCGACTTAATTGAAATCCATTTAAAGGATCGTGTAGGTAGACAAGATTTAGAGAATCAAATCCTATTTCCCTATAAAAATTCAGTAGGGAAATGGGGATATGCGTCCAGAGAAGGTAAACTGGTTATTCCTTGTCTTTATGAGTCGGTCGGATTCTTTACGGAAGGATTGGCATCTGTCAGAATAGATAATCTGGGGGGGTATATCAATAAAACTGGAAAGCTTATAATCCCTTGCATGTATGACTATACTTATCCTTTCCAAGGTGGAAAAGCAAGAGTGAAGAAAGATAAGAAATACGGATACATCGATCGGATGGGGAAAATGGTTATACCTTGCGACTATACAGACATAAGTTTGAGTGACACCTTAAATTGTGTCAGGAGAGATGGAAAATATGGATTTGTAGATAATAAAGGATATCAGGTTATGCCATGTATTTATGAGAAGGTAGAAAATCGTGGTGAAGACCTATTTATTGTCACTTTGGATGGGAAAGAAGGCATAATTGATAGGAAAGGGAACCTAATAGCCCCTTGTATCTACAATAATATTAGCTATCTGCATGATGGAATACTTGAAGTCAATCTCAATAATAAAATTGGTTTAATCAATAAAACTGGCAAGTTTATTATTCCATGTAAATATAAGAAAATATCGTATCTTACCAGTCGTATTAGTGAAGGAATGGTCACTCTTGTAACCGAAGATGGATGGGGATGCTTCGACTTAGAAGGGAGACAGATAATACCATTCATAAGCGAAGAAGCTATTTATTTCAGAGAAGGATTAGCTGCCATTACTATCGAGGGGAAAAGTGGATATATCGACCGTACCGGCAAAACAGTCATTCCTTTAATATTTGACACGTGCTACGCTTTCCATCAAGGAGCAGCGATTGTCATACAGGAGAGAAAATTTATGCTGATTGACAAGTCAGGGCAGATGATCTCTAGTTGTAAATATGATGAATTAGATAATGAATTTGGTGATATAGAGATAACTGAAGGAATATATATGGCAAAGCAGGAAAATAAATTTGGATTGATCAACAATACTGGAAAGACTATAGTTAACTGCGTCTATGATTCTATCACTAAATGCGGTGAGACACTTTTCATAGTAGAAAAAGATAAAAAATATGGTGTGATAGACAAATACGGCAATAAGATAGCAGATTGCAAATACACTTCAATTAGTGATATAGACAAAGGATATTTGAAAGTAGAGTTAGATGGAAAATTTGGTTTGTTTGATTTGAATGGGAATGAGATTTTCCCTACTGTCTTCTCTGATATATATCGCCGATTTGGAGACTTAATTGAAACGAGTGAATATGGAGGATATAGGTTGTTTGATAAAAGCGGACATCCAGTGCCTTATCCATGTGATCATATATATGAGTGTGGCGAGGGATTAATAAAATTGGCTAAGGGGAAAAAATATGGATTGATTGATATGAAGGGAAAGCTTGTGACTCCTTTTGTATATAATAGGATATCCTTATTTCATGAAGGATTATCTATGGTGAAGGATGTATACGACCGAATTGGATATATCGACACTAATGGAAAACAAGTAGTACCGTGTGTCTATCAATATGGAAATGGCTTTAAAGACGGATTGGCACAAGTGATAGATGACTTTGGGAGAATGGGTTATGTTGATAGATTCGGGCAGGTGGCTATTCCTTTTGGTTTGGAATAGGAACTCGTTTTACTCAAAATTCGCTAACTTTTATATCTCATGTATAGGACTCGGTAAGGCGGTGACGGAAATTGGATAGGGAGCTTACTCGACTCACTTCCGAGTGGAGAAGATTGCGATAGGGCTTGGATCGATGGGTATAGGCTAGGCCGATGTCATCTGTGAAGTCGGAGGCAAGGAGACGTTCTATACCTTCAGGGGTTATGTTTTCGGATAATATGTTGTGTGTGTCTTTCATAGAAATAGAACGTTTGAAGGGAGCGAATGGATTAAAAAATGTGTGCGGTAGGTGGGGCACCGCTGTTCCATCAAGAGTAGATGGTTAGGACAAGGTTGCGGGAGCCTCCATAGTCGCGAAATTCGCAGAGGTAAATGCCTTGCCAGGTTCCGAGGTTTAGGCGACCGTTGGTTATTGGAATCGTGAGGGAGACGTCGGTGAGGGTGGCTTTTGCATGGGCCGGCATGTCGTCCAATCCTTCCATCGTATGATAATAGTAGGGTTGATTTTCCGGGACGATATGGTCAAGGATCTTGTCAAGGTCATGACGAACGTCGGGATCTGCATTCTCATTGATTGTAAGGCCACATGATGTATGCTTAACGAATATATTGAGTAATCCTGCCTGGGGAAGTGGAGCCGGGAGATTACGTAGAATCTCCCCGGTGATAAGATGGCAACCCCTTGATAGGGGCTTAAGACGGAATTCAGACTGGTGTATCATTGGTTGTTGGGTGGTATGGATTAGAAGGAGTAGTGAATACCAATAGAAGGGATGATAGCTGTGGTATGATAATCAGCGGTAAAAGTGGGGGTGGCTGGAAGGATGTTTTGTCCCAGTTGCTGATTAAGTTTTGCAGCGAGCAGATCAGTATAAGTTACTGATGCATTGTCTTTACCCAAACCTGCTACATACATAAAGCCAAGATCAATGCCGAGGTTGGGAATCGGGCTGAACGTAAGACCTATGGTAGGTTCGATCTTTGTCATGCCCGGAGTCTCGGGATTGTAATGGTTTTCATTGCATGGTGTTGTATCGACCATTACGCCGGCACGCAGGTCGAGTCGATCGGTAAGTGAATACTGTGCTCCGAGAGAAAATGCCCATGCATTGCTATAATCTTTTGTGAGATGCTGATTGTAGGCAGCAAGTTGTTCGCTCAAGAATTTAATATCGAGACTCTTATAGGATTTCCAGCCTGTAAGGCGCGCATCAAGAGCAAGAGTTAATTTTTCTATCGGTTTATATGAAGCACCGAGCGATAGAACCCATGGGGCTGGCATGGAGGCTGAAAATTGCGCGCTGTTGAGGAGATCAAGATCGTTGACAAGGATTTGCTTGGCTATTTCATTTGCATATGCCAGAGAAGCGTTGCCGGCATCCACTTGCATCTTGACTTCTGAACGAAATGATGCACCAACGGTAAGGGCAGGAGTGATATCCCACATTGCACCAATATTTACACCACAGCGGACACCGGCTTTTCCGTTGAGATTGATGGATGCGGGAGAAGTGTCACCGAATGGGGGCACTTGTTGCTGAGTCAATGTAAGCACTTTGTCGAGTGTTGATGCGCTTACGAGTCCCTTGTTTAGATCCACGCTACCCCATGAAAGCATCAGACCGGCTCCAACCGAAAGATTAGGAAGAATCTGCCAGGCAATGGTAGGTTGAAGGGTAAAAACCTTCAGGCTCACGCTTTGGTTAAGTACCGCCCCCGGCCAGTTGTTGGTCCAATTGATTCCTGATCCATAAGGTGTGTAGAAAGATATGCCGGCTTTCAGATTATCGTATATCTTGAAAGCTGCAGAAGCCATTATTGGAGTGGATGGTGAGTTATCCGTCTTATATGTTTTCCCTTCATAGTCGCATTTTGCCGTTGCCATGATGGCCGTAAAAGAACCGGATAAATCCATGGACTTCTCCATGAATCCAAGTCCACCCGGGTTGAAAAACATACTTTCAGAATCGAGGTGGAGAGCTGTTCCGGTGTGTGCCATGCCAAGCTGACGGGCTGACAAAGTGTTGACCTGGTAACCTTCAGCATGAGCACAAAGAGTTATAGCTGAGAAAAATAGGGGGAGTGATGAGCGTAATGTAGCGCTGGCTTGAGAAGAGAGTGTCTTAAATTTTTTCATATACATTTTTTATTTTGAAGGTGCAAAGTTAGTGTATTTTTTTTGAAGAGCCTAATTTAATTCGAACAAAAGTAGTTTTTTACTTGCATTAAAAAGAACAGAAGCCCACTTTCCAGACTCTTGTATGCAATATATGTTTAAAGAAAAAAGATGAAAAATTTGTTGGTGTGGTAGATTTTTACTATTTTTGCATCAAATTTAAAGAAAACAGGTAAAAAGAAGATTGAATGCAGTTCAATTTATAGATTCTGGAAAATATGGTAGAGTTAACTAAGGGATTGTATGACTCGCGGTTTGAGCATGACGCATGTGGCGTCGGTTTGCTTGTGAATGTTGGTGGTCGGAAAAGCCATCATCTTGTAGAGAAAGCACTTCAGGTGTTGGAGCACATGGTCCACCGGGGTGCGGAGGGTGCTGATCCCCTTACCGGCGATGGAGCAGGAATAATGGTGCAGATTCCCCATGAATTTATTCTCCTTCAAGGTGTTCCGGTTCCCGAAAAAGGCCGCTATGGTACAGGTATTGTATTCATGCCAAAAGATGAAATATCGCAGGAAGAAATCCTTGATATCATAGAGCGTGAAGCTATGGCCGATGGAATGACACTTCTTGCTGAAAGAGACGTGCCTACCAATAATTCCATGCTTGGCGAAGTGGCCCGCAATGCGGAGCCCGCAGTCATGCAGATTTTTGTGACCGATGAAGAAAGTGAACGTCCGATGGAACTGCGACTCTATCTTCTTAGAAAAAGAGTAGAGAAGAAAGTAGCAGAATCCGATATCAAAGGGAAAGACGACTTCTATATATGTTCGCTGTCCTCTAAAACTATCGTTTATAAGGGGATGCTTACCAGCATGCAGCTCAGATTCTATTATCCTGACCTGATGAACCCTCGATTCACTACGGCAATGGCACTTGTACATTCCCGATTCTCCACCAATACTTTTCCGGCTTGGAGCCTGGCTCAACCCTTCCGTATGCTCGGGCATAACGGAGAAATCAACACCATACAAGGTAATCGTTTATGGTTGAAAGCCCGCGAAGGTGTATATCATCCGGAAGCATTTGGAGGTCAAGATATGACCCCCATAGCGCAACCAGGAATGAGTGATTCTGCTTCTCTCGACAATGTTTTGGAGTTTTTCGTAATGGCAGGAATGTCGCTACCTCATGCGCTTGCTATGCTTGTGCCGGAATCATTCAACGACAAGAACCCTATATCCCCGGCTCTCAAGGCCTTTTATGAATATCACTCTATCTTGATGGAAGCATGGGATGGACCGGCAGCATTGCTTTTCTGCGACGGCCGCTATGCCGGAGGTATGCTCGACCGTAATGGTCTGCGACCAGGTCGCTATCTTATCACTGACAATGACACAGTTGTGATAGCATCAGAGACCGGTGTACTTGCCTTCGATCCGTCAGAAATCAAACGCAAAGGAAGACTCAAGCCCGGTAAGATGATGATCGTCGACATGAAGGAACATCGCATCATGTTTGACGAGGAAATTAAAGAAAGTCTCGCCAATATGCATCCATACAGAGACTGGCTTGCACGCAACAGAGTTAAACTTGATACCATAACATCCGGAAGAAAAGTTGAAAACAAAGTTGAAGGATTTGAGAAGCTCCTGCATACCTTCATGTATGACAGTGAGGAAATTGAAAAGATCATCACTCCGATGACTACGGAGGCTAAAGAACCTATACACTCAATGGGTGATGATAGTCCACTCGCTGCTCTTTCAAAAAGAAGACAACCACTGTATAATTACTTCCGACAGCACTTTGCACAGGTCACTAATCCTCCAATCGATCCGCTAAGAGAGGAACTTGTCATGAATCTTGACAGTTATATAGGAGCAGTAGACAAGGATATGCTCGATTTTTCGCCTGAGCAGTGTAAGATGGTGCTTTTGAAGCGTCCAATCATCACAAACAGGGAACTTGACCTCCTTTGCCACTTACGTTATAAAGGTTTCGATGCTGTACATCTTGATATGACATTCCCGGTAGAAGAAGGTGCTGAAGGACTTAAAAGGGGGATAGAGCGCCTTTGTAAAGAGGGTGAAAAAGCTGTAGATGAAGGTTGCAGCTATATTGTCCTAACAGATAGGGGCATCTCTGCTGATAGGGCTCCAATTCCATCTCTATTGGCTACCGCTGCGCTCCATCATCACCTGATAAATGCACGCAAACGAACTCGTACAGCTATTGTCATTGAGACCGGAGATGCACGTGAAGTGATGCATTTTGCTCTCTTGGTTGGCTATGGAGCCTCTGCCATCAATCCTTATATGGCACTTGCTGTGATTGATAAAATGGTTGAGAATAAGAAAATCCAACTTGACTTTGCTACGGCTCAACGTCATTATATCGAAGCAGTCGACAAAGGACTTCTTAAGATCATGTCTAAGATGGGTATTTCTACCTTGATCTCATATAAAGGTAGCCAGCTTTTTGAAGCAATCGGTCTGTCTGATGAAATATGCAACCGCTATTTTGGACTAACACCATCAAAGATAAGTGGTCTTGGACTTAAATCTATAACTGAAGATATACTCGATGCCCATCGCGAAGCATGGAGCGGAGACTTTGATGAGACAGCTCCACTTCCTTACAATGGTAGATACACATTCAAAAAGGATGGAGAGATCCATGCTTGGAATCCGGAGGCGGTAAAATCGCTGAGAATGGCTACGAGACTTGACAGTTATAAGAAATTTGTGGAATTCTGCGATATCGTTGATTCCGGACATGACCCTATTTTCATTAGGGATTATCTTGAGATCGGTGGTCTTGGAGAGGGCGTATCTCTTGAAGAGGTTGAGTCGGAAGAAGCTATCATGAAGAGATTCTTTACCGGTGCTATTTCCTTCGGAGCAATTTCCACAGAAGCGCATGAGGCGATAGCGGCCGCCATGAACTCTATCGGAGCCAAGTCAAACACTGGAGAAGGAGGAGAGGACTCATCACGTTTTACTCCGAGGGAAGATGGAACTTCAGTAAGATCAGCCATCAAACAGGTGGCATCCGGTAGGTTTGGAGTGACAGCCAACTATCTTGTGAATGCTGATGAAATTCAGATAAAGGTTGCGCAAGGAGCAAAACCGGGTGAAGGGGGACAGTTACCTGGTTTTAAGGTTGACAAGGTCATTGCCCGTACACGTCATTCTATACCAGGTATCTCACTTATATCTCCGCCTCCTCACCATGACATATATTCTATTGAGGATCTTGCACAACTTATCTTCGACTTGAAGAATTTAAATCCGAAGGCAAAAATCTCAGTAAAACTCGTGTCTGAGAGTGGAGTAGGTACTATCGCAGCCGGAGTGGCAAAAGCTAAGAGTGACCTTATTACCATATCTGGCAGTGATGGAGGCACAGGAGCATCTCCGGCTTCTTCAATCCGCTATGCAGGAACTCCGGTAGAATTGGGATTGGCTGAAACTCAGCAGACTCTTGTCATCAATAACCTTAGAGGGCAAGTGCGCCTACAGGCAGATGGACAGTTGAAATCGGCTCGTGATGTAATGGTGATGGCCATGCTGGGTGCAGAGGACTATGGTTTTTCGACTGCCGCCATGATAGTCTTGGGGTGTATCATGGATCGCCGATGCCACACCAACAAATGTCCTGTCGGCATAGCCACACAGAATCCGGAGTTGCGTGCAAAGTATGATGGTTCGCCTGAATATCTCGTAAGATATTTCCGATTCCTTGCTCGTCGTATCAGAGAAATGATGGCAGAAAGAGGAATTAGGAAACTTGACGAAATCATAGGCCGTCCTGATCTTCTCAAAGTTAAGGAAGGGTTGCCTGAGGGTATTGACCTATCACGTCTGCTGTACGTGCCGGAAGAAGCGACCACCAATAGTGTGATTTGCGTATCGGATCAGAAGCACGAGATAGATAATGTGCTTGACCGAAGGATAATTGCCATGGCATATCCGGCTATACAATCGGCTTCCCATGTCGAGATGGAATTCCCGGTCAGCAATACTGATCGCTCTACCGGTGCGATGCTTTCCGGAGAAATTGCCAAGAAATATGGCGATGCAGGGCTGCCGGAACATGATCTGATAAAGGTGATATTCAAGGGGTCTGCCGGACAGAGTTTCGGAGCATTCTTGACAAAAGGAGTTACTTTCAGGCTTGAAGGTGATGCCAACGACTATGTCGGGAAAGGTCTATCTGGAGGTCGCATCATCATTGTACCACCGGAGGGAAGTAAGTTTGCTCCGGAAAACAGTATAATTGCAGGAAACACGATTCTCTATGGCGCCACCTCTGGAGAAATTTTCATCAATGGTAGGGTTGGAGAACGATTCTGTGTGCGCAACTCGGGAGCTACGGCTGTAGTGGAAGGTGTCGGAGATCACTGTTGCGAGTATATGACAGGTGGTATGACTGTAGTGTTAGGGCCTACGGGACGTAACTTTGCCGCCGGTATGAGTGGAGGTGTGGCTTACATATATGATCCGGAGAGGACGTTTGACTATTTCTGCAATATGGAGATGGTCGAGTTGTCTCTTGTAGATGACCCTGCTGATGCTCGTGAACTTCACAGGCTTGTTTCGGCTCACTATCGACATACTCGATCGCCCCTTGCCGCTCGACTGCTTGATGACTGGGACAATGCCGTCAAAGACTTCATCCAGGTGATGCCGACTGAGTATAAAAGGTTGAGGGGTTTAAAGGTTTAAACAACTTCAATATTCTGCAATCATATGAGCATCCGGCGATTTTGTCGGGTGCTTTTTTGCTTTATTCGGGGATTATGGTTAACTTTGTGGTTGAAATGACTAACCGTAATTGATCATGAAGAGAAAATTTGCCGTTTTTGCGTTAGGTGTGCCATTGTTGATGGCGGGGCAGGCATATGTCAGGCAGTTTGACCATAATCCCATTGACCGCAGTTCTGAAAGAGTAATGCAATATTTGCCTACTTCCGGTGGCTACATCTATAGAAAAAACGGCAACAATCTATATACCCGTGCTTTATATGGAGGAAACACTGCTTTCCGTATCGAAACCAGCGACCGTCCGATATTCGGAGCCTTCCATGGTAAGGATAACCGTAATGTACATTTTATTGTAACAGTGAATGGGCATTCTATGCGTCTTGATTCAGTAGCAGAATGTAGATCTTACTATCGTGGAGGGGAACGGAGATATGAACTATCCGATCCAATATGGGGAGATGGTCGCATCTCCATCATTACTCTTGCTCCCCGTCATTATGAAGGTGGACTCTGGAAGATTGAGGCATCCGAAATGCCGAAAAATTCAGAGATAAAAGGTATTTGTGTGCCTACTGTGAAAATAAAACTCAGCAGAAACGGAGACATGGGGGCAGATCCAGCGAATGCATTCGCCCCTGACACAGAAAGTCAAGCAATCGTAACTCCAGAAATTCCAATAGGAGGGGAGCGCACAACTGTATATTTCGGATATGAGGACAAGAAACTTGATGCTTCTGATCAGAAAAGTCTTGCCAATGAATTCGCAAAAGCAGAATCACAACGCGATGAACTTGCCGGAGTGCTTGAGATAAACACTCCTGATCCATATTTCAATGTGCTTGGTCCGGTTATTGCGCATGCTGCCGATGGCACATGGGACGGTAAGACTTGGCAACATGGTGCTATCGGTTGGCGAATGCCTCTGAGTGGTTGGCGAGGAGCATACAGTGGCGACTTCTTAGGTTGGCACGACAGGGCACGTACTCATTTTGATGCCTATGCCAAATCGCAGGTGGATAGTGTACCGCCTGTATATCCGCATCCCACGCAGGATCCTGATAAGAATATGGCGAGAGCTGAAAAAAAATGGGGAACGCAGATGTATAGCAACGGATATATCTGCCGAAATCCGGAGCGAAACGACCAGATGCACCACTACGACATGAATCTATGCTATATAGATGAACTCCTATGGCATCTGAAATGGACCGGTGATCTTGACTATGCCCGGAAGATGTGGCCTATGCTTAAAGCGAGTCTTGAATGGGAGAAAAGGAATTTTGACCCTAATGATGATGGCCTTTACGATGCCTATTGTTGTATATGGGCAAGCGATGCCCTCTACTACAACAGCGGGGCGGTCACCCATTCATCGGCTTATAATTATCGGGCCAATAAGATAGCAGCAGAAATCGCCGAAAAAATAGGAGAGGATCCGACTCCATATCAGAAAGAGGCAGACAAGATACTCAATGCTCTAAACTCAACCCTTTGGATGGACGACAAAGGTGTATGGGCAGAGTATCAGGACTTCATGGGAAACAAGAGGCTCCATGATCATCCGGCACTTTGGACTGTATATCATGCTATTGACAGTGATGTAGCCGATGATTTCATGGCATATAGCGCCACAAGATATATCGACAACAATATCCCGCATATTCCGGTAGAAGCCCCGGGACTTGAAGAAGGATATGCAACTGTAGCCACTACTGATTGGATGCCTTATGCATGGAGTATCAACAATGTGGCATTCGCCGAAGTGATGCACACAGCACTTGCTTATTGGCAGGCAGGCAGGGCAGAGGATGCAGCCAAACTTCTTAAGAGTTCGATGCTTGACGGAATGTTTCTCGGCAACAGTCCCGGAAATATCGGGCAGATTAGTTTCTATGATGCGGCAAGAGGCGAGTGCTACAGGGACTTTGCTGATCCTACGGCAATGATGACGCGTGCAGTCGTGCAGGGGCTATTTGGTTTTGCTCCTGACGCGCTAAACCATACGGTGAAAATACGTCCCGGTTTCCCTTCGGAGTGGAATCATGCCTCCATCAAGCATCAGGATTTCTCCTTTGACTTTAAGAGGGCTGGGAAGAAGGAGATATATAAGTTTGATATTGGTCTTGATTCCATAAGAAAAGCAGAACTTACTCTTCCTGCCTTAACCAATAAGGTGAAGTCTTTGAAAATAAATGGCAAGAAGTATACATGGAAAGTAGCAGAAACTTCTATCGGCCAACCGTCTTTGATAGTGAACACTCCTTTGTCTGGAGAGATGACCCTTGAAATAGAATGGAAGGGACAGTATGTGGCACAAGCACCCCAGCGGGGAACAAATCTTGCCAATAAAAAGGAAACTGGAAATGTTAGGACTGGATTTAGGGAAGTGAAATCAGGAGATTTCACTTGGTGGGAGGAAACAGAAAGTTTTACGTACGCTCATCCGGATGTGGCTTCACTCGGAATAGATTTGAAAGTGAGCGATTCGGATAAGTATGAGACTATAGACCTAAATGGAATTTATAATGCCAACATCACTGATATTTTCCGCAATAGGTATGAATCGCCAAGGTCTCCTTACACTACTCTGCAGATACCGGTGCAGGGGATAGGCGAGTGGTGTCATCCTGAAGATACTGCGCATATTGATGATAGTGGTCTCAGACGAATGATTGGGGAAGATGGTGTTGTAAAGACATCGGTAGGTATTCCTTTCGCTTCGGCGAAGGCTGGAAAAAATATTGTCTATACATCGCTCTTTGATAATTATCCTGACAAAGTTTCAGTTCCGCTCGGCGGAAAAGCCAAAGGACTACAGTTGCTGATGGCTGGAAGCACCAATCATATGCAGGTCTATATGGAGAATGCAAAGGTCAAAGTGAAGTATGCTGATGGAACGGAGGAGACTCTTCCTCTCATTGCTCCTTACAACTGGTGTCCTATAGAACAGGATTATTATGTAGATGGCAAGCAGTTTAGGCTGGGTACGCCGCGACCATACAGGATGATTTTCAAAGATGGTACTATTACAAATGACGTTGAAGGGACTCTTGATATCAAGGGAGTATATGGAAGAAGGATTGATGGCGGTGCCGGAGTTCTGCTTAGGATAGATCTTGATCCTACGAAAGAACTCAAAGAGCTGGAACTTCAGACACTTTCGAATGATGTTGTCGTCGGATTAGCAGGCGCTACTCTTGTTAGATAATAATTTGTTATTTGACTCGCGGGGACGCACGCGGAGCGTGCTCTATTACTAAATTGGCAGTTTGGGACGCACGCGGAGCGTGCTCTATTACTAAATTGGCAGTTTGGGACGCACGCGGAGCGTGCTCTATTACTAAAGGGAATTATTATGGAAATTTTTGTGATAAAATTACGGATTATGATTTTAGTAATAGAGGGCACTCCGTGCCCGTCCTAGAGTGAGTCCATCTAACTTCTTGTTTCATTAATGATTATATGAATAGATATGTTTCAATATCATGGAATTCCATATTTTGATCCTCAACAACCAATAGGTTTTTGGAAGAAGAATCTACCTCATTGGGAACAAACCGGTAAAGTTGAATTCATAACATTCCGACTGGATGATTCAATGCCACAAATAATCGTTAGGCAATACCGTGAATTAAAGGATCAATTCATAAGAATGCATCCCTATCCATGGAGTTCAGATACTTATCGTAAGTATGGAGACCTTATTACTAATCCTATGCAAAGATATATAGATGCGGGATATGGAAGTTGTATTCTAAAAGACACGTATGTTAGAAAGTTTCTTGTTGATGCAATTGATTTCTTTGATAACGATAGATATCTTTCATGGGGATATGTGATTATGCCAAATCATGTTCACATGCTTGCCACTCCTGCTCCAGGATATGAGTTAAGTGCTACGATATCCTCTATTATGCGTTACTCAGCCAGAGGTATCAACAGATATTTAGGAAGAAAGGGACAACTTTGGCGTGAAGAACCATTTGATACAATAATCCGTAGTCATGAGCACTATTGTCATACGTTAGAGTATATACGCCATAATCCTGATGGACTTCCGTTTGGTAGTTTTGAGCTTGGAGGACTTGAATTTAAATATAATTTGTAGATGGATGTGGGCGCACGCGGAGCGTGCTCTATTACTAAAGAACGGTATAGGACGCACGCGGAGCGTGCTCTGTTACTAAAGGGACGGTATAGGACG
>CAYSMP010000035.1:0-27132 GCA_964432215.1 uncultured Sangeribacter sp. | reverse complement strand
GCAAAGTTACTGCTAATTTTTTGAGCCTACCAAATTACGCGATTGGACAGGTACCATATTACCAAATGAATCAATTGGATATTCATTCTTTCGTGTGAACTTATTTTTTTACGACTAAATATTTTCAACATATTATCAACATTTTTATTAGATTCTCATAAGACGAATTTTTAAAATCCAATTTAATCTTTTAACAAATGTACTCTTCTTAATATATGTCCAATTTTCCTTTTTAATAATTTTATCAATACTCTCGTTGGGGAAGTTACATAAGAAGCCTCTTTATATAGTTCTCTTTTAATGTCTTTATCAGTTTCGATAAGATAATAGGAAATAAGATAATTGAAATAGACTGATAATAGTCTTGGATCGTGAGTATAGTTATATAATTCTTTATATATTTGATAGGACGTTTTTATCCTATCCCCATTTGATGATCCTATTGCAATCCCCCCATTATGCCATCGGTATACCCCGGCATTTATATTTAGAGAAATACCATTTCCTCTAGTAAGTAAATAATAAAATAAATGTACGTCTCGTGAATATTTAAATTTCGATGAGAATAATTGATATCCATCCCATGAAGATTTACGAATGACTGCTGTTAAAGGTTGAGTAACCCAATATTTAAGGAATAGATTAATATCTATTTCAAGATTTCTGTGGTCTTGATATAAATAATCACAATACTCCTTATGCCATTCTTTCGTCCTTTGGTCAAATATTGAAAATCTATGACATGCAAAGGAATAATTTGGATGCGATTCTAGGAAGTCAACTTGCATTTGCAGTTTATTTGGATTTGTCCAGTAGTCGTCTCCTTCGCACATGGCAATGTATTTAGCACCAGTCTCGTTACAAGCAAAATTCAAAATACTTTGAAAGGTTCCATCATTTTTTGAAAATTGATTCTCTTTTTCATATATAGGCAATATAATTTGAGGATACTTTCTTGCATATTCTTTGATTACTTCTGCGGTTTTATCTGTAGATGCATCATCGTGAACTATTATAACGAAAGGAAATGATGTTTGTTGAATTATAAAACCTTCAAGAGCTTCATGAATATAATCTTCATGATTATAAGTCGTGCATCTAATTACTACATTTGGTCTTATTTCTTTGCATTTTTTTGATATTTGTTCTATGTATGAGATTGCAACATCGTTGATCTGGTTATTTTTTGCCATTATTATCTTTATAATCTATTGGATGACTTTGGTGACTTTAGAATAATGCGGATGCCGTTTATCTTCAGGGGGGAGTGCTTTATAATTTCCATAACATCTTGTTAAAAAGGCATCTGCATTATTTGGTCCTAAAAAGGAAGTGCTCTCAAATTTATATTGTTTTAATGGAAATAATTCATTAGGATAAATTCTGTCATTATAAGGGGAGGGAAAGATATATACTTCTCTGCCATTTGGTTCATTATTCATAAATTTTGTTTTTAAATCAGAAACTTTAAAGTTAAAGTCTTTTTCTGAAATAATTTTTTTGTTTAGTTTCCGATTTAGATACTCAATATGCTGCGTAATCCTGAAATCGTTTTCTTCACTTTCTTTTCTAAGATAGGCCTTATATAAATCAATCGATAATCCTTTACACTTATATATACCATCTTGGGGAAATAGCGTAAAGTCAACCTCAGTTGATAAATCTTTCACATGAGCCCAGCCATGAAAGTATAATGGTTCTGACTCTTCATCCTCAACAAAATAAGCTGCAGGTAACTTTTCTTTAAGAGCCTTAATTGCTTTATCGTAAGAATCTTCAAAGAGATAGAAATCAAAATCATCATCCCAGGGAACGAATCCTTCATGTCTGACAGCTCCTAAGAGAGTTCCATATGTAATAAAGTATGGTATATCTTCCCCTTCCAATATATCCTTTATTGCAATCGCCATTTTTAGCAGATGTGCTTGAATTTCTTTAATTGTTAGATTTTCCATAATTTATATTTATAGTAAGACATCTATCATATCTGGGGCAAATACAGGAATATTTAGTTTAGTAGCTATATTTAACCTTTCTGAATTAGAATCATCAATAAAGATTGCATTTCCAACGATATATTTTGATTTGTCATCATCAGGAGATAAATGAATGATCTCATCGAAAATCTGATAAATGGCAAATTTATGTAATTCTTTATCTAAATCACCAGCATGTTTAGATAAAAGAGTTATGTGTTTTTTTTCATTTCTACATTTATATAGGAATGAAATAATCTCAATGTTAACTCTGGAATTGTCAAGGACAAGACAATCATCAAAGTCTACATAAACTCTGTCATATTTAATATCTGTCGTATATCTACTTCCAAGTGCACGATCTAATTCCACATTATATGAATTTGGGGATACTGTTACATTTACGCCAAATTCATTAAATATTGATAATAAAGCGAGATTCACTCCGATGGCACGTGATAATAATGATGAGCCTCCAAGTCTTGCCGCTATTTCTAATAGACATAATTGCTCTTCCTTATCTCTTTTAACTTGGAAAAACCATGCTCCGTTAAATTTCAGATTTGAATTAAGTTTTCTTGCTATATCATAAAATTCTTCCTGTCTTTTTTCGAAAGAAGTATTTACGCTTATGCCTCCTTTTATACGGTTTCGTTTTCTTGCATTGCAGTATAATAGTTCACCTTTATAGTCAGTGAAACAATCAACGGTATATTCTTCGCCTGGCAAATATTCACAAAATATGTAATCCTCTTCAAAAAGATTTAATTTACTTGCATCCTCCTTATTTTTCAACAGTTTGATACCTCTCGCTCCATAGCCTATGTTGGGTTTAGCTATTATTGGAAAATCCCTTAGCTCTTCAAGCTTAAAAACTTCAGGTACTCTGATAACATTTTTTAGTATATCATAAGTTTTCCTCTTTGACAAACAGATTTCTGTAGTAGCATAGGGTGAGGATATAACTTTACAGTTGAGATATTCTTCCTTGCCTTTTAATTTAGCAATGACTAAATCCATTGTCGGATAAATGGCATCAATTGAATATTTTTTTATAAGATCCTTTAAGTATTCTAAGAAATCATCTGATGTTACTGTTGGAATATTTCCTATATAGTTTTTGTATACAAATTTTCCATGATCATTAGTAGAGGAACCCCCAATCAAATTAAAATGAGTGGAGTATCTGACAGAACTATATATATCCAATCCTATCTCGGAGCCACATGGAAAGACTAAGATATTCTTTTTCATAGGCATTAATATTTAATCAATTTTATTTTATAAAGAATCTCAGAATTCTATCAATATCTATTTTAGAGAGTTCATGATGCATAGGTAGGCATAGTACGGTATCTGCAAGTTTATAAGCCTCAGGTAAATTTTCTCTCGAAGCTGAAGCAAGCCCTCTGTAAGTTGAAAATTCAGAAATAAGAGGATAGAAATAACGCCGGCCGAGAACATTAGATTCTTTCATTTCGAAGTAAAGTTCGTCTCGTGTCTTACCGAATTTTTCTGAATCTATGAATATGGGGAAATAGCTATAATTGTGACGAACTCCGGGCATATCATCGAAATATGTAATACCTTCCACATCATTCAACGCCTCCCGGTATGCTTTAGCAATTTTCTGACGAGCTTCAATTGCAGCGTCCACCTGCTTGAGGTTAAGAAGTCCATAAGCTGCTCGTATCTCGTCCATTTTGGAGTTAATACCAGGTGCAACAACGGTTGTCTCGTTAGCAAACCCAAAATTCTTAAGATAGTCGATGCGTTTCTTTGTCTGTTCGTCTTTCATCACCATTGCGCCTCCTTCTATAGTATTATAGACTTTTGTTGCATGGAAGGATAGAGTTGACATATCGCCTGCATTTAGGATAGATTCTCCGTTGACTTCCACCCCAAATGCGTGTGCGGCATCATAAATAACCTTAAGTCCATATTTATCAGCAATCTCTTGTATAGACTTTGTGTCGCATGGCTTACCATAACAGTGTACTGGCATGATGGCTGTAGTCTTTGGTGTGATTGCAGCCTCTATCTTGTTTGGATCTATCCCGCAGTTGGATGGATCAACGTCCACAAATACAGGTTTTATACCGTTCCACCATAAAGAGTGTGTGGTCGCAACAAAACTGTAGGGAGTTGTGATGACCTCGCCTGTTATTCGTAATGCTTGAAGAGCTGTTATAAGGGGTAGAGTTCCATTTGTGAATAAGCTTATGTAAGGAACCTTCAGATATGTAGCCAACTCCTTTTCAAGTTGCTTGTGGAATGATCCATTGTTAGTAATCCACTTGCTATCCCAAATTTCTTTGAGTAGGTTGTTAAATTCTTCAAGGTTGGGAAGAAGTGGGGAGGTAACGGTTATCTGTTTTTCGCTACTTTCCATATTTATTGTTTTTTTTATTTTCTTTTTATAATAGAGAGAAGTTCCGTAAATTCTGAGAATTTTAATAACTTTGCCAAGCCAGTATAGAGTAAGCATCCTTCAACCACTCCTACACATAATGCTACCCAAGATTTCATTGTAACGTAGCTTACAGTTAAATACACTGTTATTCCTGTCACAATACTAAGCATGAGGATGGGGAGAAGATCTTTCATCTGCTTAAAAAATCCAAGATAGATTAGCTTGCCTGTATAATGGGTGTTGATTATCAAACTAATTATAGAACTTACAATCATTCCTAAACACATTGGTATCAGACCAAGTGGGAGAGTTATACACAGGATAATAACTGTGATAAGCTTTTTTATAATTTCAAGTTTTAAGAAAAGATCACTTCTACCTTTTACTTGAAGAAGGTTTAGGTTTATTGAATGTACAGGATACCACATCTGTGAAAAGCAAAGTACCTGAATTAAAACAGCCGAGGGGATCCATTTCTCTGTAAGAAAACTGATTACCATAGGCTTTGCAACAGCTGCCAGTCCCATCATTAGTGGGAAAATGATGAAAGCTGATGTCTTGAGAAGTCTCCTATAAACATCGCATAAACGAATATCATCATCCTGGATAGTACAGAGGACTGGATATGTCACTCTTTGGAATATTCCAGATATATTTGATGAGGCGAAGTCTGTGAACTGCTGGGCTCTGGTATAATAACCTAAATCAGATGCATTGAAAAACTTACCAATTACGATAAGGTATAAATTCCGGAAGATTGTGTCTAATAGTCCTGATGCAAGTAGTTTTGAGCCAAATCCAAAAAGCTCTTTAAATGATTTCCATGAATATACCCATATTGGTTTCCATTTAGATAGAATCCATAAGAGGAGTGAGATAATTGCGAGATTAGATATCTGTTGCCATACTATTGCCCATACTCCAAATCCGATAGATGCCATCGTAATACCTATGGCACCGGAAATAGCAGCTCCTATGAATGAAGCCTTGGCTTGTGTCTTGAAATCGAGATTGATTGTAAGTAAAGCCCTTTGTACGACGGCAAGAGAATTGAAAACGAGACTTAAGCCCATAACCCTTGTAATTGGAATTAGTTGCGGCTCATTATAAAAACTTGCAATTAGAGGTGCAGAGAAGTACAATAAAAAATATAGAACTGCTCCTACTCCTATATTGAAATAAAATACAGTGGAATTGTCTATTTCAGAGCGATCTTGCTTCCTGATTAAAGCCTGAGAAAAGCCACTGTCTATAAGAGACTGAGAAACAGCTATAAATATGGCGAGCATACCTATAAGACCATAGTCGGCTGGAGTTAAGATTCTCGCCATGACTATCATAACAAAAAACTGTATGCCTTGTACAGAAAATCTTTCGAGAGAACTCCAGACAGTACCCTTCACTGTCTTATTTTTTAGGGAATCAGACATTAAATTATAAGTTGGATTTCCTTTCTTTAAGCAGGTTCAATTAAATTTTGGTAGATTCTCCTCATCAGCTATCTTCAATAGATATTGGCCGTATTGGTTTTTGAGCATGGGCTTTGCTAATTCGCGGAGCTTATCGGCGGAGATCCAGCCGTTCATGTAAGCTATTCCTTCTAAGCAGGCGATTTTCAGACCTTGTCTCTTTTCCAATACCTCTACATAGATGCTTGCCTCGGATAATGAATCGTGGGTACCGGTGTCGAGCCATGCGAAGCCTCGCGGGAGGGTTTGGACTTTTAATTCGCCATCTTTTAGGAATTCTTGGTTTACTGTTGTAATTTCTAATTCGCCTCGTGCGGAGGGCTTAATATTGTGGGCTACTTCCACTACTTTGTTAGGGTAGAAGTAGAGGCCGACTACTGCGTAGTTGCTCTTTGGATGCTCTGGTTTCTCTTCGATAGAGTGGCAGTTGCCGTCTTTATCGAATTCGGCTACTCCATAACGTTCGGGATCATTGACCCAGTAACCGAAAACGGTTGCTTTCTTTTCCTGTTCGGCTGTCTTAACTGCTTCTTTCAGGACTTCGGAAAAGCCTGTTCCGTGGAAGATATTATCCCCTAAAACTAAGCAACTAGAGTCATCTCCTATAAAATCTCTGCCTATGATGAAAGCTTGTGCAAGCCCATCGGGGGAGGGTTGCTCTGCATAAGAGAGTTTTATGCCATAGTCAGAACCGTCTCCAAGTAGGCGTTTGAAGCCTGGTAGGTCTTGTGGGGTAGAGATGATCAAGATGTCTCTTATTCCAGCAAGCATAAGTGTGGAGATGGGATAATAGACCATCGGCTTATCAAAAATCGGCAGCAATTGCTTACTCACCCCTTTGGTAATGGGATATAATCTAGTGCCGGAACCTCCGGCTAATACAATGCCCTTCATAGTTCAATTTTTTTATTGACCAACAAGTAGCCTTCAAACAATGTCAAATCTTCTTTGGTAGTGATTTTGATGTTTGATTGGCTTCCCTCCGAAAAATATATTGGAATATTCAATTCCGCCATCAAATTTGTGGTATGGGCTTCAATTTTATCAAACAAATGACCTTCCTCTACTCTTGAGTAGAAATCAATAATATTTCGATAAGTAAAACTTTGAGGGGCACTTAGACTCATGAATGAATCCCGGTCTAATACTTTGTCTGCATGGTCTCCATCTTTCCATCCATACAGCAAAAATGGCTTGCATGATGACATCGCATTTCCTTTTTCCTTGCACACTCGGATATTGTCTGAGATAATATTGTCAGTTACAAAAGGAGAGGCGGCCCAGTGTATCATAATGACATCCTCTGGTTCTGCAATACCATCGAGACCCTTGACTCCATTAATGATGGAATGCTCATAGTCACATCCTCCTTCGACAATCTTAATAAGCTTGGCTATCCCTGATTTCTCGGCCAGTTGGCTAAGGGTGGCTTCATATCCTTTCACACAGACGAGCTCAATACCATCTATCTCCGGATGTGCCTCAAATATTTCCATTGTATAGGATATGACCGGTTTCCCGAGAACTTCAATGAACTGCTTGGGAATCCCTGCACCCACACGGTTGCCAACTCCTCCTGCCATAAGTATCAGATATGTTTTCATACTTATTTCTCAAACATTGCCAACGCCTTGTCAATAAAGCGTATTATATTTCTATATGCTGTCAGCATGAAGAAGCCGTCATCATCTCCAATACTTCCTTTATATAAGCCCCAGCAAAGCCAGTAGAAGGCAGAAATCGGAAGTTGACCATAAAAATGTCGATTTTCTTTCTCAGTCAAATCTCTTCCAAAATACTCTCTGTAATACTGATCAATCTGTTCATCTGAGAAATAATATCTCGTAAGTATACTGTTTATGTCATGAGCGGGATCATTAATTCCGGAATATTCCCAATCGATAAGATATAACTCTCCTCCATTAGTAGCAAGGAAATTTGGCTCATATACATCGCCATGTGACAAAACCCATGGGAATCCATTTTCCTCAGAATCCTTCTTCAAGAAGGAATCAAGGCGATCCAGCTTTTCGAGCATTTCCTTGAATTCCATGAACAAGTTGCCCTTGGTGGAACAAGCCAAGCCAATAAGCCTCTTGCCTTCATTCATAATGTCAAATACCTTTACAGTATCATCCGGAATAATGGAATGGATTGCATGTATGTATTCAAAGCATTTCTTTTTTTGCCAAGGAAATTTTTCAAAATCAACCGGTCCAAGATCCTCAACAAGATATGAGAGTTTCCATCCTGACTTGTCAATTGCAATGACGGAAGGGTCTATTCCCAGTTCTACTGCCTTTAACTGTGAGAAAATCTCCGTCTGACGATTGATGAGATTATCGGCATTTCCTCCAGGATGACGATAAACGTATTTTATACCATTGACAGAAAAGACAAAAGAGACATTGGTCAAGCCAGCATTTATAACCGCAATATCTTTGATTTCATTTGGATGACATTTTAACTGACCTACAATATTGTTGATGATTGTGGAATCGACATTCATGAGGAAATCAGAATCAAATTGACGCAGGTCTTCTATCGTATTGAATTCAAGGACGTCATTGCCATTGTATTTCCGTGCAAAAAGTGTAAGTTCCGCTATGTGTCTTTCATAGAATTCTTCCCAAAACAGTGACCCAACCCGAAAATCATTGATCTCCTTATCCAAGAGATTAACGAATCTTTCTGAAAAAGCTTCATTGAAATATGCGTGCCCGGACATTGCGAATTGGTTTTTCCCTCCTAAATCAACGTGGGTGATCACATCAGCATCAGAAAGTTTTATGGAAAAACCATTGAATTTGCCTTCTCGGTATACACAGGAATGGTAAGATCTATTGTCCCTAAAGACTGAGTTTATGAAAGGATTATTGGGGAAATAATAATCAGCATAGGAGACGTAAGTATCCCTTAAGAATTCTCTTGCTACGTATAATGAATAGAGATTGCCCTTGACTCCAAAATTATTATTGACTATCAATTTGACTTGAGGAAACATCTCTTCAAGATAGAAGAACTTTTCCTTCATATAGCCTACTACAACAATAATCTCTGTGATACCCGACTCTATCATCTGGCGGATCTGACGCTCTATGAGTACTTCATTTTTCACACGGAATAAACCTTTGGGTCGCTCATATGTGAAAGGGGCAAACCTGTTAGATTTACCAGCAGCCAATATTACTGCGTTACGATTCATATATTTCTATTATAATTGTATTGATTTCTATAAAGAAAAGCGATGGTAAGCCCGGGTTAAATATGTGTGGATATGTTTGGATGTGTGGTCTGTAGGCTTACCAGTCGCTAATATGAGTTCTTTTTGAATAGTGAATAATAGAGGACAATAATGAATATGCCTCGTTTATTTTGGGAAAGGCTCAAAATCATTAGAGTCTTTCGATTAAACTAATGCCCTAATTGGACATTATTGATTTAGGATATGAATTGGTATTTTTTTACAAAGAAAGGGAGAATCTATATAACTCAGCAATTCTTCACTGTTTCACTTTTAGAAATTGGCTAAAAACTATGAAACCCCGTGGTCCATAAGTACATTTAATAGTGGAGTTAAGAGCTCTACGTTCATATGAGTTGCCACTCTTCTGAAAGTTGAGATTCTTTAATCTCTGATCCTTTTCCTTTGGGGAGGCTTTGCATTTGACTTCTATAGTCGGATACTTGCTTCTATTATCTGAATTATTAAAAGAATACCGGATAATGGAGCCGTTGGGATGCTTGAAGATGGTATAACCGTCTTGGGATGGTTGGATGATGTAGCCGTAGTATTCGCATATAGAAGCAATGGTAGCAGAATCTGTTCTCTCTGTAAGTGATACTGCTATATTGATAGGATTTGCTTCAATCTTCTTTATTGGAAGCACGTCAAATTTTGTGTCTGCATTCGCTGAGTAATTTGCTAAGAGGAGAAGTGTAAGCAGGAGTATTATTTTTTTCATAAGTATGGGTTGTCAGCTATTCGGAGTATGAGTAAAGGAATACGCGACCGTTGGGTAAGCGTCCAAAAAAGACGTATGAGTTAAGGGAAACTGCTTTTTGGGCAGTTTCTCATAAATTTTATTAAAACCTGAATTAAAATTTATAGATTATTAACTGTATTGGAGAACCACAGTAACTATTCAGCGTACATCGAAATAAGGCGCACACAGAGGGCACACGGAGCTTTTACCATTTATTTCTATTTAAATTGCATAATTTATCCGGCTTTATATACAGAGGGGTATTGCTTCGCTTGCCAAATGAGCTCACTGAGACTATTCGCTGAATCGTTACGAACCCCAGGAAGCATATTTTCATAGTCAGTGCGCCGCGTCACAAGACTGTGGTAAAGTCTTTCAGGTATTTCAACCTTGATATATTGTGTTGTCGATGTCGTAACGGCCATCCTTGCGCCAGGCCGTCAGCTGTTTCCAATAAGTGAACAGGTAGTTCAGCGCCTTGTCCATCAGTTCCCCACGCGGATGGTGTCCATACTTTCGTAAGGACACCATCCTGTTATAAATGTCACCCAGTATCAGGGAAGTCTTTCCGTTGTTCCGGGCCAACTTTATGGCATCAGGTTCAAGATCCATTTCCCGGTATGTCCTCTCCAGCCTGTAGAGTTCGCCGATCATATCCAGGAACCAATCGGCATCTGCATCCCCTTGGTCGGAGGCATACTTGAACTTTGCCCTTGCATGAGCAAGGCAACAGAGATGCCCGATGTCCGCAAGCTCATCGTCAAGGTACAGATAGACGTCATATCCATCTGACTGAAGAGCACTTATATGATGGTCTCCGATCAGTTCCTTGAGGACCTTGCGCCGCGTGATCCGTTCCCCCATCCGAAGCATCTGCAGCCGCTGCAATACTTCCATCTGGATCAGAGCCATAAAGTTTCTCTGATAACGAAGCGAATCGGAGGTTCTTCTCGGCAGAGCGCCTGTCCTTCTCGGCAAGCATGGCTTGAGGTCCCGCTACTGTTCAAACAGCTCCAGTATGACATCTTTCAGCGTAGATTTGTCTATCATCATCCTTGTGTCGTGTACTTGACAAGGAGTCGTTCAAATTAGCTACATTTCTGTTGTTCAATGGCCTCGCTCAAATGAAACAAGTATTTCATTCTTGAACATATCGTATAGGTAGGTGGTAAAATTGAAAGCGTACAAATTAGAATTTGTCCAGTGAAAGTGTTCATAGGTGCTTCATTCATACTGAAGCAAATGGTCTTTATTTCTGCTCACTATTTGGAAATTATCGCAGGTATTTGAACATCAATGCATCCTAAATTTATACACTTTTGGTTAGAGGGAAAACCAGTGAAACCAGGTCGCGAAATTGTATTGCGTGATTTATCATAATAGACACTCAGGATCCCGGTCAGCAAAAATTGAATGGGTAGCTGATAGGTTGTGGCATCTTCGTGCTTGAATGCAATATATTCTGCTTTATATGGGGGTTCATCAAGATTTCGTTTAGGTCTTTTCTTAAAGATACTCCATCTCCTTATAGCTCCGATATAACCGATTGTTTCGTCAAAAGCTAAGTCCTTTTTATCATCACCATTACAATCGGTATAAGAGTTTTTTAGTTGTTTGAAAATCCAATCTAATACATCTCTCTTGCTGATGTTACTATCCATGGATATGATAGACAGAAATGGTGGGCGCAGATTGGTATGCATACAAAGTCGCGCGGCATTCCTCAATGCCTTAGATTCTTTTGCTATATCTTGGCCACTTAAGGTTTTTTTCACTGATATGATGCTTATCACCCCTTCGGGAGGGACTAAGGCAGTGTCGCCATAACGCATGAAGACAGGATACCTAGCCGTATTGTATATAATGATGTCTAATTGTGTAGAATGATCATCTTCTTCATTTTTCCTGGATTTGTCAGAATCACATTTTACAGCCGGTTTGATTATGAAACCGGTCAGAACCTCCAATTCTTTCGGCAGATATTTTGCAAGCAAATCTCGGATAAGTGTCTCCACAAACCTGCCATCCTCACCTCTATGGGCTGCACCTTTTCCAGATGTGGCTGGGACCAATGACTGAAAATTGGTGTAAAGTTCAATCATTGACTTCACTTCATTGTTGAAGAATTCCTGTATTCTTTTACCGTCCAATTTTGTTTGTTTTATGTTTATAAGTCCTATACAGATTTTATTGCTAGGTGATATACATCATCGATAGTGAGTCTTCACTTTGCGGGCATATAGAGGCTCTGTCAAAAGCTTTAAGCAATTTTTTGATTACGCTGTAGTCTTCTTGCGATTGAAGTGTGATTGTATATTCCATACTTATAACTTATACTTTTTTTAACGCAAAGATAGTTATTTTTGTTGGATCCTGCAAGTCCGATAGCCGTAACATCAAGCCTTTTCTCATTTGAGTTGGTTCAGCAGCGGCGCAGATTCCACTCGACACGGGCTGTATCAAGGTATGGAGACAGGAGAAGACGGTGGGTATGCAGCAACTCAAGCAGTTCATGTTTCTCATAGGCCGAGGAGGGCTGGGCCTTCACAGATTCGAATGGAAGTAGATAGGAGAGGGCTTTATCTATTAAGGAGAGGGTCTTTCGCCCGGGACGCTTTAGGCTGGCGGAGAGTTGGAGGGTGAGGGTGGAGATGGGGGACATTTTGGGAAAGTATTAAGTATTGGCGCTTCGCGTAGTATTGGCTTCGCAGTATGGGGTTTTAAGTATCGGCTTCGCAGTATCGGCGCCGGGTAGTATGGGGATAGACGGTAATCTGGTGCGGTAAGTATATTGGTGCGGGGTGGGAACCCCGCGTTCCATACGGGTACGCGTCCGGAGGTCGCTCACTGCACTGGGTTTTCGACGGGGGAATGGGGTGGTAGGATTGATTATCAGAGGATAAGAGAGAAGGGAGAGGTGAACGGGTTGTTTTGGGCTGGATACGCTCTCTCTTCCCTCAGGTTAAGTGTCTTCTTGGGGAAGAAACCTAAGAGGGGCATTTTTAAAAATAGTTGATTTTCAGTCGGTTGGACTTTCATCGTTTAGCAAAAAGTAGGTAACTCTTACTAAGAGATACCTAACTTTCTCCAAGTAGCTGAGTATCAAACAGTAAATATTAAACATTTTGGGGATTTGCTAAACAAATGGGGATTTTAAGACCTTCCAAAATGGAATCTGTAAAAATTTTGAAAAACTTTTTTGTCTAAAAATGAGGAAATTCCGATTTTTTGTTGTACCTTTGTATTCGGATTTAGGTATCTCTTAGTAAGAGATATTAAATTTTGCTAAACATTTTAGGACATTGAGGGGGACTGGGAAAATGGGACCGGTAGCCGGCTGGGAAGCCGGCTCTCCATAGAGAGTGGTCCATAATGATAAGTTTTTGGGCTTTTGCTTGGCGGTGTGGGGGATTTTCGCTAACTTTGCAGTTTGAAATGGATCTGAGGGCGCGTGTGCGCCTGCAAGATCGTATGATTCATAAAACTATGCAAGACATCCGCAATATTGCCATCATCGCGCACGTCGACCACGGTAAGACTACCCTTGTCGACAAAATGCTGCTCGCCGGAAACCTCTTCCGCGAAAACCAGAATGCCGGGGAACTGATCCTCGACAATAATGACCTTGAACGAGAAAGAGGTATTACAATCCTGTCTAAAAACGTCAGCATCAATTACAAAGGTACAAAAATCAATATAATTGACACACCGGGACACGCTGATTTCGGTGGTGAGGTGGAGCGCGTGCTCAATATGGCCGACGGTTGTCTGCTCCTCGTGGATGCTTTTGAGGGTCCTATGCCTCAGACCCGCTTCGTGCTTCAAAAGGCTATCCAGATGGGCCTGAAGCCCGTGGTCGTTATTAATAAGGTGGACAAGCCTAACTGTCGCCCTGATGAGGTGAACGAGATGGTGTTTGACCTGATGTTTAATCTGAACGCGACGGAAGATCAGCTCGACTTCCCGACTATATACGGATCGGCGAAGGAGAACTGGATGAGCAAGGACTGGAAGGTGCGTACTGACGACATTACAGCTGTCCTTGACGCGATCATTGAAAATATTCCGGCTCCTACCCAGCTTGAGGGGGAACCCCAGATGCTTATCACGAGTCTTGATTTCTCCAGCTATGTTGGACGAATCGCTGTAGGTCGAGTACATCGCGGCACTCTTCGTGAAGGTATGGAGATCGCCCTCTGTAAGAAAGATGGCAGTGTGAAGAAACAACGTATCAAGGAGCTTCATACTTTCGAAGGTATGGGACGCAAGAAGGTAAGCGAGGTAAGCTCGGGCGATATATGTGCTATCGTGGGCCTGGAGGATTTCGAGATTGGCGACACTGTTTCATCTGTTGAAAACCCTGAGCCGCTTCCGCGTATCGCGATTGATGAGCCGACTATGTCGATGACATTTACCATCAACAATTCACCGTTCTTTGGCAAGGATGGCAAGTACGTGACTTCTCGCCATATCCACGACCGCTTGATGAAGGAGCTCGACCGTAATCTCGCGCTTCGGGTGAGCAAGGGTGATACGGAAGATAAATGGACTGTCTACGGCCGAGGCGTGCTGCATCTATCGATCCTGATTGAGACGATGCGTCGCGAGGGTTATGAGTTGCAGGTAGGTCAGCCGCAGGTAATCGTGAAAGAGATAGACGGCGTGAAGTGTGAGCCCATCGAGGCTTTGACCATAAACGTCCCGGAGGAGTACAGTTCGAAGGTGGTAGACATGGTAACACGCCGTCGCGGTGAGATCGTCAGCATGGACACCCAGAACGACCGAATCAATATTGAGTTCCATATTCCTTCGCGTGGCATCATAGGATTGCGCAACAATGTGCTGACAGCTACTGCCGGAGAGGCTATCATGGCTCACCGTTTCCTTGAATATCAGCCTTGGAAGGGTGAGATCGAAAGACGTACCAATGGTTCACTGATCGCAATGGAGGCAGGCACTGCGTATGCCTATGCCATCGACAAACTCCAGGATCGCGGACGCTTCTTCATTTTCCCACAGGATGAGGTGTATGCCGGTCAGGTGGTAGGTGAGAATGCGAAGGATAACGATATAGTGGTCAATGTCACCAAGTCGAAGAAATTGACTAATATGCGCGCCTCAGGTGCCGACGACAAGGCAAAGATCGTGCCCCCTGTGGTGTTCTCGCTGGAAGAGGCTTTGGAATATATTAAGGAGGACGAGTATGTGGAGGTGACTCCTAATCATCTGCGCCTTCGTAAGATTATCCTCGACGAGAATGAGAGGAAGAGGGCGAATAGGAACAATGAATAATAAACAATAAGTTTTGAACAGAGAATATTAAGTATTGAGTGTTGGGATGGGGAATCCGTTGACATCAAAGGAACGAAGAGGGCTTGTGGCCGTGGCGGCCGCAGCCCTCTTGTGCATTGGTTCGGGGTTTATTTTTCGGAATTGCAGTTCGCGCGTCGGTGGAAAGGAGAAATCCGGTATCGAGGTGATCGATGAGTCGGTTGTGACTTCCGCTGGTGAGAGCATTATGGTAGATAGTGTTTCCGGGAATAGGAAGACTAAGAATGTTGAGAAAAGAAAGAGTAAGGGTACAAAGAAGAAGACTTCAAAAAAGAAGAAGGCTCAGAAAGTGTATCCTGTGAGGGATCCTCTTTCTGAGCCTTGTGATTAGATGCTGCCTGGGAAGTCAGCGTTCCATATGCCGGCTGGGAAGCCTGCGTTCCATGTTAGCGGTATTGTTTGTCGACGGAGGGGGAGGCGTCACGGAATGCTTTCATTACCATGCCTACGGTGCTTCCGATGTAGGTAGGATCGGCACTGTAATATTTGGTGCCGTCCGTGTCGTAGAAATATCCGGAGATCTCTTCGTCGACAGCTACGGTAGCACTCTCATGTCCGGGATACTGGATGAGCTGGCATGGTAGGCCAAGCGCGTTCCATATCAGATATGAGAAGAATATGGCACGGTCTTCACAGTCGTTCTTGTCGTAGATGAAGTTTTCTTCAAGGAAGTAGGGTTTCTCGAAACCATGGAAATCCTGATCCGTCGAATAGTTGAAACCATTGTGGCAGAGGCCCATCAGTGTATTGACAGCCTCCTTCTGGGTCTTACCTGCGAGTTGCTCCTTAACCTGGCTCACGATCTGCTCACGAAGGTCCTCGTCGACCCATGATGAGGCGAAATCGCCGGTAGGCATCTGGGGATATCGATGAAGCAGATTTTTGATATTTTCGTTCACTTCACCTTCAAGCTTCATTTTCCCATTTGTAAGAGTGAAAGGTTTCCCCTTCATTGGGAGAGTAAGGCCTGTCAGTCGCAGGTCGGAGGTTTTGCCCAGTGATCCGGCGGGGAGATTGCAGGTGAGAAGGCTCATCGGCTGACCCAAGGGTGGTTGATATCCTTCCGGATAGAGAATCGTGTATTTTCGGCCGTCGATAGTCTGAGACATTGAGGCATAGACCACTTTCTGGTCAAACGGCATCATTACGGTGAAGCGGTCGCCTAATCGACAGAGACGCACGTCGTAGCCCATATTGGTCAGAAGGAAATGCACCGCCGACATACGGGCTCCCGGATCGGAATCTTTAAACTTCTGGTCAGTGTACGATTCGACAAGTCGGAAGGTAAGGTAGCCATTGAGACCAAGTTGCTGGCTCAGACCGAAAAGCTGACGGGCAGTCTCGAGTCCACCATCCTGTTCGGCCATCTTCTTCCAATGTTCGCCAGTCTGCTCCGGGGTTGTCAAGCTTTTGGCTATCGTGAAATCAACCTCGGGGATAAAAGCCTCCATGCCGTAGAAGTCGAAAGTATAGCCTTTCGGTCTTGCCGGACGCGTCGGCATGTCGACATTTACGATACCTGATTCTCCAGGATCCGGAGCTGCTATCTGGCCGGGGAATGAGCCGAAGGCGAAGCCCGGATCGGGAAGCCGTAGTACGGCCAGCTCGTAGTTGCTCCTTTTGGCTGCATCGGCCATGGCGATCTTAGCACCTAACGGACTTTGGGCCGATGTTTTCGGTATCGAGCCGCTGCCGACCTGACGGTCGATCTTCAGCGAGGGCCGGTTGAATCCTTTGATACTCCCTTCTGCAAGTCCTCCTCCGGGAGTGGCGGCAAGTACGCCGCCAGGTGACGAACTTCCAATCTTCAAGGATGGCAATTTGGCTACAGCCGGAGTGGGGTCAGGCTCAGCGTCGGCAGGAGCCGACGGAGGAAGACTGGCCGGTTTCGGCTTGGTGTACGGGCTTTCTTCTTCCCACATGGGTTGGAATTCATGCCATTCCCCATTGAGGAAGTCTGCATAATGAGCTAAGACACGTTCCCGAAAACTATTGAAATCGTTGAGTGCGCGATTGCGGAACTCGTTGAAAGCTGCAGATGGCGACTGGGAGTTGCCGTAGACTCCTCCCAAAAGAATGAAAGCCCCTAAAAGCAATGGTGATTTACGCATTTGATTGGTGTGAGGTTGTGAGGTTGTTAAGTTGTCAGCGGTAGTGCTTGTCGATGGACGGAGTGGCCGTCTTTAAGGCAGGCATCACCTGACCGATTCTGCTTCCGCAGTATGTAGGGTCGGAACTGTAATATTTCGTCCCATCCGTATCGTAGTAGCATCCCTGTATGTCGGAAGTGGCTGCAATCGACACGCTCTCATGTCCCGGATACTGGATGAGTTGGCATGGCAGCCCAAGAGCATTCCAGACGAGATAGGAGAAGAAGATAGCGCGGTCTTCGCAGTCGTTCTTGTCGTAGATGAAGTTTTCCTCCAAGAAGTATGGCTTTTCAAAACCATGATTGTCCTGATCGGTGGCATACTTGAATCCATAGTGGCAGAGGCTCATCAGAGTGTTGATAGCCTGTGTTTCAGTCATACCCTCCATCTGCGACTTAAGCTGGGCCACAATATCGTCGCGAAGCTGCTGATCGATCCATGAAGAGGCGAAATCTCCTGCCGGCATCTGTGGATACTCATATAGGAGAGCCTGAATGTTTTCGTTTACCACTCCCTTGATCGTGAGCCCATTGCGTGAGATCTCAAATTCCTTTGGTTTCATGGGAAGATTGAGGCCGGTAAGGCGTAGGTCGGATGTCTTGCCTAATGCGTCGCCGGGGAGCTCGCAAGTGCTCATGCGCATGGGAGTACCAGCCTTGGGCTTTTTGAATCCTTGGGGAAACATGGCATAGTATTTCCTGTTGTTGATAGTCTGGGGGAACAAGCCGTAGACTACTTTCTGGTCGAAAGGCATCAATACGGTGAACGTATCGCCGAGAGTCGACAATCTAACGTCATAACCCATATTGGAGAGGAGGAAATGCACAGCGGATATGCGTGCTTTGTCGTTGCTTTGTGGGAATCTCTGGTTGACGTATGACTCAGCAAGACGGAAAGTCAGATAGCCGTTGAGCCCCAGCTCTTGAGCAAGACCGAAAAGCTGGCGTGCCGTCTCGATACCCCCTTTCTGTTCGGCCATCTTGGCCCAATTGGAACCTGTCTCATTGGTCGACTGTATTGTCGATGCTATTGAAAAGTCCACTTCAGGGATGAATGCGTCCATACCGTAGAAGTCGAAATGGAAATTCTTTGCTCCGGATCCAACAGTCGACTGGTTGTCGGCTTTTTCTTCCTCAGAATTAGTTACGCCGACCTGTCCTGGCTGAGGAGCCCTGATCTGACCGGGGAAAGGACCGAATGCAAAGTTGGGATCGGGAATTTTCATTGCAGCAAGCTCATAGTTGGTCTTTCCCTCGGCATCTGCCGGGACAAAGAACATTTTAGCGAGGCCCTGCACTTTCGTTTTCGGACCGGACGCGTTGCTCATACCTCCCGGAATGTTGATCTTTATAGGCTTGAAGGTTTCCTCAGCCTCTTTTTCATTTGTATTGGAGAGACTATCCCCATAAGCTATGTCGCTTAGTCCGGGAAGCGCTTGGTCCGCTATGACAGCATCAGGGAGTCGCATCATTATATTGGTCTCAAGCTCCTCTGCTGAAGCAAAATATTCAGGAATTGAGTCAAGTTTAGGCTGCGTATATGGGCTATCCTCCTCCAAAATGGCCTCAAACTCGTGCCATTCTCCGTTCAGAAAATCGGCGTAATGCTCGAGCACCCGCTTCCGGAAGCTCTGAAAGTCATTTATTGCCCTACTGCGGAATTCGTTGAATTTTGCTGAGCGCGACTGGGGAGGTTCCCCGGCCGCGCTAAGCATAATTAATAAAGATATCAGTGTTAAGCTTTTTCGCATTTGCGTTTTGCCTTTTGCGTTGATTATTTCTTGTTGATGAAATCAGACATCTGTTCGCCATACTGCTGGGCGAGACCACTTTCAGTAATAGCATCCTGCAGGGCTTTCTGGCGGCGAGCTTGGGCCACCTGCGGATCTATAGTCATATACATTACGAAGTCGTAAGATCCGTCAGGAAGCTGCTTCATAATAGTGAAAGACTCCTGGATCTCACCCTTGATTTCCTTTTGGGTAAGGCGCTCGAATGCTGCATAGAAGCGTGCAAAATTCTCGTCGTTTGTCGGGTCGATTTCGTTGCCTTGTGCGTCCTGGAATGTACGGCCCTGAATCTGTGATACTTCCTTGGATGCGTATTCTGCCATAGCAGAGCTCAGACACATCTGGCGACCGTTGTTTTTAGATTTTGAGCGACCATGTCCTTCCTGTTCGGTAGCACCAAGTTCTACCTTTGCAAAGTGCTTGTAGAGAGCGTCTTCAAGAGGGAGTGTTCCCATTACCTGATAGCCATCTTTCTTATATTGCTTTGCGCGGTTCTTGGCATTCTTATTGCATATTTTCTCCTGCTTGGGAGTCAATGCCGGAAGTGTAGTCTGGGCGATAGCTGCGGGAGCGATAAGGCATAGCGCCATGAGAATCATGATGATCTTCTTCATTTTCTTTATGTTTTTTGGTTGTTTATTATGTTTGTTCTAATTTTAAGACCGTATTGAGGGTGGAAAAATTATCCTACACCTCTACCGATTGACAAGTCTTTGATTTGCTTTAATGCAAAGTTACTAAAAAAATGTATGATATGCAATTTTTTAGTAATTATTTGCGAAAAAAATGTAAAAAAACCGCCGCCTGGATTGGCGGCGGTGATAGATAAGATGTTACAGTCGTAACAGAGCAGATTAGAAGCGGAGACGACGCCAACGGTCACCAAGTTCATCGGAAGCGTTGGTGGAAGGAGTCTGGCGCTTACGCATCTTCATCTGAGGAGCCTTCTGCGACACATTGGATGTGACTGCGTCAGAGAGGTTGCCGAGTGTAGTCTCACCATAGGAATCACGGATCTCCTTGAGGAGATAATACGTGAAGAGACCATGGCCTTCTTCAGGATATCCCTGAGCTGTCTCGTTGCCCTGAGCTGCGGAGAATACTACAACGTTGCCGCCACCGAGCTCTGCATTCTCTGCGTCGACCTCTACAGCGCGGAGACCTTCAGTGACACCTTCATTCTCACGGTTTACACCGCTGAAGCAAGCGTCGAGGAATACAGTGGTCTGGTTGAAGGCAAGGTCGCCGAGCTTCTGGTAGAACTCGTCAAGGGCGATACCACGCTGAGGGCTTGTGCCGCGAACGTCAGTTGGGAGGAGATAAGCCTTGTTCTGGTTCTTCACGTCGGGCACACCGTGGCCGGCATAGTAGATGATAAGGTTCTTATCTTCCGGATCCTGAACCTTTGCGAGCCAGTCCTGAAGTTCCTCTTCGAGGATCATCTGCTTGGTAGCATCTTCAGATACATGGATGTTTTCAGTCGGGATACCGAGAGTCTTGCGGCAGTAGTCGGCGAATACGCGTGCATCGTGGATTGCATAGGGCACATCTGAAACGAAGCGGTAGTTCTGGTTGCCGATGATAAGTGCGTATGTATTGTTGCGCATATAGGGTCCAACCGGAATCATCTTGTCGATTTCGGAAGTCTCGTAGTCGTAGTCAACATCAACGGCGCGGTTTGCAGTGAGTTTTTCCACTGCTGCGGGAGCAAGACCATATTCATTGGCATTCTGAGCGTTGATGTAAGAGGGAAGGCGGCGAACATCGCCATTGTAGAGAGTATGGCGTGTTTTACCGTCAACTTCAGTTTCTCCGGCGAACACGTAGTGGCCGAGGATAGCTGTCGGGCTGAGCTCGATGCTTTTGAGATTGTCGCAAGAAGCGTAAGCCTGATCACCTACGCGGCACTGATCGGGAATTTTCACGGAAGCGAGGGCGTCGCAGTTGGCGAAAGCGATAGTCTCGATGTTCTTAAGATCGACAGGGAGGGAGATTGTGCGGAGGTGCTTGCAGTTTAGGAAAGCGCCCCAACCAATGCTGTTGAGCTGCGGATCGTTGAATACAACTTCCTGAAGATTTGGAAGGTTTGCGAAAGCGCAAGAACCGATACGGGTGATGCCGTTGTCGATTTCCACCTTGCGAACGTCAAACTTCTTCTTCACCCAGGGAGCGAGATTTGTAGAAGTGTTGTAATCATTGATGCTGACGTCAAGACCTTTTTTATTGACGTTTGTGATAGTAAGGGTATATCCGTCGAAGCTATATTTGCAGTCTGCGCCGCAGCTTCCTGACTGGATCACCTGAGTTTGGGCTGAAACTCCGAGTACGGAGGCAACCACGAGCATTAAAGCGATTATCAGATTTCTCATAGCTGAAATGATGTTAATGTTTGGTTATGAAATCAATAGTTGATGCTTAGGTATATTCTGTTTGTTGAGTTCTTGAAAGGAATTTTATCCTTGCCGTATGTACTGGGGTTTGTAGATTCGTATTTGATGTTGGTGGTTTGACATTCCCAACCAATACCGATGGATTTCCAACTGAGGCTAATACCACCGGCCATCCCAAAACCGTGGCCCCACAAGACATCTGAGCGAGTGTCTGAAACTTTCGATATAGGGCTGGAAATTTCTCCATTATAATCTCTTTTCGGTTCATCATATTTATGGTTGTAGAGAATACCGCTGACGTTGTACCCTGCATGAAAGTATCCATTGATTTTGATGAAGTGGAGTCCCTTAGAATTAAGCATAGTGAAGGGAGCAATTGTGACAGAGGGACCGAGCCACATACCATAGGTAGCTGCATACTTCTTTGATCCCCATGCTTCATATTGGTATCCGTTATGCGTGGCATTGGGATCGAATTTTGAAATCATTCCGCTGCCACCTTCTCTTTTTCCAGTAGTCATATTGAGAGTAGCATCTGTTCCCTCTTGATCATAGCCATAGCCGGAAAGGTCGATGTAGGTGTAGTCAAGATTGATTTGCACCATGTTGGCTATAGCTCCGCGATGGAGGGTATATCTGTGTCCAAGTTGGATCTGAGCGCCCCAAGCAGATTTGAAAGAAAGCTTTTCTCTGTCGGTCTCATTAAGATATACCGGATCTTTGGAAGAAAGAGTAGAACTTACGTAACCTGGATTGAAGTAAGACTTGCGTGACCAGACATTGGAGATATGTGCGTCAGTAATGTTGCGGGAGCTTACCTTCTCCTGCATCACGACGATGTCGTTGATAGTGCTGACCTGAGTCGTGTCTTCCGCTGCATCAATGACCACAGCGTTTTCGGTGATGACCTGGGCTTTTCCGGTAAGAATCCAGCCCATTGCCAATCCGAACAGTAATAGTTTTTTCATGAGCGATATTGTTTGTTTGATTAATTATTCATCTAATCCTTTGATCGTAACCCATTTCCGGGCTACCACCATATCTTTGTCAGCTCTCTGGTTTTTCAGAAGCCATTTAGCGAAGTCTTTTTGGCTAAGATAGTTTGGCTTGCGAGAGTCAGAATTTACGTTGACATCTTTAGAGAAAGGGTTTGGAGAGAACACTACCACCAGCTGGTTCATCTCCTGAACCTGGTTGGTGCTTAGTTTATAGTAGGTAGCAGCAGGGTCGACGGTCTTGTCAAAAAAGACGTATTCCTTGCCCCCTTTCACCTGGACACGTCCCGAGGTGTCTTTACGATAGGGTAGCAGGCAAGCGGTATCATCGTCGCCTGTAATGAGATATACTGCTACATATCCGTCGATGGGTGATTTGAATTTCATGAAGAATCGTTCGCCGGTGTCGAACTGGTCGGATTCTATTTTCTTTCCATTGATATCTTTCATTACGTCCCATTTCAGATCAGTGTGGGCCCGCACTATCTCGCGAGCGGTGCCCCAGACCTCAGCAGTGAATATGAGGTCGTTGCCGTTGGTCTCTATGGACACTACCGGCTCCTTCTCGTCGCCGAGCCATTCCCCCTTCACGGAAGAGGATGTATCCATTACATAGAAAGAGCTTACGTCGTCGTTGCTCCCTGAGCGTTCGGAGCTAATGAAGTCGGAAGCAACCATAGTGCCGAATTCGTTTTTAAGTGCCTCTGCCTTTGCAAGGTCGATGCTTCTGATTTTTGCTTCCTTGAGCGTGATATTGTCGTTATCGGTGACTATAAATTGGTACTTGCCTGTAACTTTCGCAGTACGCTGGGCTGCTACTCCCAAAGGCAGGGAGAGTGCTGCCATCAGTAGCGATCCGGTTAATATGTATTTAGGTTTGAAATGCTTCATGATTAAAGAAATTCTGTTATAATGCAAAATTAATAAAAATTTTGTAAGCATGCAAATGCATTTTAACATTTAATCACATTTTTGTTTCATTTTTATTTCATTCAACATGTCGGAATCTAAGAACGACTACCCCGTTTTCATCAGCCGGGGATGAAAACGGGGTAGCATATAGTGTGGAGCTAAGATAATTAACGCTTGAGAATGAGGGCAGTGCGAGGAGCTACGGTTACGCTTTCATTGAATGAGCCGAGACCTGCTTCAGTGTCGATCTTCCCATCTTTTACGGCTGCCTGCCATGTTCCTTCCGGCAGCTTGACAGTGCGAGCCTCATCGGAGCCATTGAAGATCACTTTGATATCTTTCCATGAATCACCGTTGGCATTGTCTTTGAGGGTGTATGAAACAAGGTTGGGTGTCTGCTGAGAGTCGATTTCGTCAAACTCAAGATGCTTGGCAATCTGTTCGGCCGATGTCATTCGGAAAGCCGGATGAGCTTTGCGCAGAGCAATCAGTCCCTTGTAATAGTCCATCTGATCGCGGTTCTTTGCCTTCAGACTCCAGTCGATAGCGTTGATAGAGTCTGGGCTCTTATAGGAGTTGTGGACACCCTGCTTATCGCGGAATATTTCCTCTCCGGCAAACATGAACGGAGTTCCCTGCGATGTGAAGACGATAGTCTGTGCCAGTTTTGCTGCTGCCATTCGTTCTTCGTCGGTTGCGTCAGGCATTGACTTGCGTAGCTTGTCGGTCAAGGTAAGGTCGTCGTGGCAACTTACGTAGTTTACGATCATCTCGGGAGACGATGCGTAGGCAAACTTGGAGTTGTTGCCTTTTGAATAATCTACCTGTGGATGGTCAGTTGCGGCCACGATACCGATCTTGACAGTCTCCTCGTTGCCAGGTTTTCCGGTAGCGAATCCGCGGTCTTCGGCATTGGAATAATGTCCCTTCACGGCATCGCGTATATCATCCGAGAAGACAGCGATATCGGTCATCTTAGCTACATTTTCCTTCAAAGCCCTCTGTTCGGCAGGGAGGGGGGAGTCGCCGGCCGTCCAGCCTTCGCCATAGACGAAGATAGAAGGATTGATTTTTTTAAGCTCAGCAGCCACTTGATTCATAGTCTCTGTGTCGTGGATAGCCATAAGGTCGAATCGGAATCCATCGATATGATACTCATCAGCCCAATACTTCACAGAGTTGATGATGTAATCGCGCATCTGCTGGAGGTCGGAGGCAGTCTCGTTGCCGCATCCGGAAGCATCGCTATAGCTTCCGTCGTCCCAATGGCGATGATAGTAACCGGGTGCTGTCAGCTCGAAGTTGGAGCCGTCGTTTTCCGCTGTATGGTTGTAGACTACATCCATGATAACACCTATACCCGCATCATGGAGAGCCTTTACCATCTCCTTCATTTCACGCACGCGGGTAGAGGGGTCAGAAGGATTTGTGGAGTAGCTTCCTTCGGGAGCATTATAGTTCTGGGGGTCGTAGCCCCAGTTGTAAGTGTTCTCCTGAAGGTTTGTCTCGTCTACAGAGTTGTAGTCGTAGCTGGGGAGGATATGCACGTGGGTCACTCCGAGTTCCTTCAGATGATCGATGCCGGTCTTCTGGCCCTCTGGCGAGGTGGTACCTGGTTCGGTGAGTGCGAGGAACTTTCCTTTGTTGGCTATCCCTGATGTTGGGGACATGGAGAAGTCGCGGTGGTGCATTTCGTAGACTATGACATCGGTAAAGTTGTCTACTTTCGGACCCTTGTCTTGATCCCAACCCTCAGGGTTGGTCTTTGCAAAGTCAATTATAGCAGCCCGCTTGCCGTTGGCCCCTACGGCCTTAGCCCATACGCCGGGAGTCTCAGGGAGCCACTTGCCGTCGTGTTTCACCTTGAAAGTGTAGTATTTCCCATATAGCTGATCAGGGAGGCTCGCCGTCCATGTGCCGTTTTCAGACTGGAATGTCATTGGGATAGTCTGATATGGCTCACCGTTGAGTTCTGTCTCGTAGAGGTTGAGTGTGACTTCCTCAGCCTTAGGACTCCAGAGCCTGAAGTGCGTCCCTGTGGTGTCTACAGTCAGTTCCAGGTCATTTCCGTTGTAGGTCGGGTAGTTTTCAAATTGTCTGTCATACGCGCTTCTCGTAGATGATGTCGTCTTCTGGCATGATGTTACTGCTCCTGCCATCAGCAGTGCGGCCGAGAGCAATGTCATGGTCTTGTTCATTTTTTTAGAGTTAAGGGTTGAATTTTAAGGGTTAAGTTTTGATGGTTCTACGTACTTAGGGGAGTTGTGACACCTGCGTCCTGTCAGTGGGCTTTGCGGTATTTGTCGTCGGAGCCGGAGAGTACTTCTTCGAGGATGTTGAGGTAAGATGAGTAGCGTGATTCTGCAATTCGGTGGTCGGCCACAGCTTCCTTCACCGCACATCCCGGTTCGCCTGTATGGCGGCAGTCACCGTATTTGCACTCGTGAGAAGCTTTGAATATCTCAGGGAAGAAGTGTCCGGTGTCTTCCGGTGTGAAGTCAATGGTCCCGAAGCTTCTTACTCCAGGGATGTCGATTATCTCGCCGCCGTAAGGAAGGTCAAGCATCTCGGAGAAGGTGGTGGTGTGGGTTCCTGTATGATATAGTTCTGAGATTTCTCCTGTGCGCAGGTTAGCTCCTGGTATAAGGGTATTGATTAGTGAAGACTTTCCTACGCCGCTGTTGCCGGCGAGCAAGGATATATTGTCGGCTGTAATCTCACGCAGGGCGTCGAGCCCGAATCCTGTGGCTGCCGACACTATAAGTGTAGAATAGCCAAGAGAATCATAGAGATATTTCATTGCCTCTCCGAGTTCGCGGTCGTCGTCGTCCCACATGTCGCATTTGTTGATGATAAGCCCTGCCGGAATACGGTAGGCTTCAGCCGTAGCGAGGAAACGGTCGATAAACGTCAGTGGCACTACCGGATCTTTGAGTGTGATCACGAGAAGAGCCCTGTCGATATTTGCGGCCAATATGTGCGACTCTTTAGAGAGGTTGGAGGCTCGCCTAATGATATAATTGCTTCGTGGAAGAATTTCGGTTATATACCAAACGTCATCGGTGGCGCGTACCGCCCTTACGTGGTCGCCTACGGCCACGGGATTTGTAGTGCGGATACCCTTGATGCGGAAGTTGCCTTTCACTCGGCAGCTCACCGTAGGGCCATCGTCAAGCCTTACGTCGTAGGCGCTTCCGGTGTTCTTCACCACAAGCCCCTGTCTCGCTTCGGATGTAAGCGTCACTTTCTGTTTTTTTTCTTTTTTAGCCATATTGGTATAACAAGTTTGGGGGTTGTGGAGTTGTGGGGGTGAATGAAATAAAAATCGGGCGGAAGTAGATTCCGTCCGATTTTTATGCTTTGAAATCTGATCAGGATTATTTCGCTTTCTTTACGAAGCGCTCCTTGATGCGAGCTTTCTTGCCGGTGAGGTTGCGCAGATAGTAGAGTTTTGCGCGGCGAACCTTACCATACTTGTTGACAGTGATGGATTCGATGAAGGGTGATTCCATGGGGAAGATACGCTCAACGCCGATGCCGTCGGAGATCTTGCGCACTGTGAAGCGCTTTTTGTCCTGATGGCCGGAGATGCGGATTACTACGCCACGATACTGCTGAATACGCTCTTTGTTACCCTCTTTGATTCGGTATGCGACAGTCACTGTATCGCCGGGGCCGAATGTGTCGAATTCTTTTTTGGGAGTTGCGAATGCTTCCTCCA